>DATCMP010000068.1:0-1671 GCA_036563365.1 Thermomicrobiales bacterium | reverse complement strand
AGGGTCGTCTTGCCGTGATCGACGTGGGCGATGATCGCGACATTGCGAATGTCGGTCCGCAACCCGGCCTGGGTCGGGGCGTCCTGGGTAATCGTCATCGGTGTTTGTCCTGCCTTGATAAGGCCCTCTCGATCCCTCGTGCCGGGAAGAGCGAGCATCAACAGTAGAGGGGATCGAGGGGCACGGAGACGCGCGTAACGGCCCGTGCGTCACCACACGGGCCGCGTGGTCCTCTAGATTACGCTTAAGTATAGCACAGGTGCGCTATGAATGGGCGGATTGCGGGCTAGCTGCCCCCTACCCGCTCCCAGGCTATCACAATTGTATTGGGACGGGCCAACGCGGAGGGGGCGTGTTGCGACGTCCCTACAGCGACCACCGCATCGCCCGAAGGCGAAAGCGCGGGGTTCCCCCATGACCGGACCCACTCGATGAAGCCCGTCGCGATCCTGGCAGCACTCACGGCCCATCGGCTAGGCTTGGCTATGGGCAAGGAGCTTGCCCCACCGAACATTGCCTACCATCAGGAAGAAGTGCCGATGGCCGTACGTGCAATTGCAGACGAACGAACACCGAACATGGCCCTGGGCTCGCGCGAGTGGCGGCCCGACCCCGCCGATCCGCCGGTCGCCTGGCGGGTTAACTGCGAGACGGCGACCCTGCTCGGCTGGGGCGCGGCGGTGCTGCTGCAACTGGCGCACCCGCTGGTCGCGGCAGGGGTCGCGGCCCACAGCGTCGCGATCAATCAGCCGGAGCGCCGCTTCCAGCGCCTGACGCAGACGATCAACGCGATGCTGCTGATCACCTTCGGGACCGAGGAGGAGCGACAGCGCACCGGCGCGGGGATCAACCGGATTCACGATCATATTTATGGTGAACTGGCTGAAACGGTCGGACGCTACCAGGCCGGGACGCGCTACTCCGCGCACGACCCCGCCCTGCTCGCCTGGGTACACCTGACCCTCGTCGCGCTCTTGCCGCGCGCCTACGAGCTTTTCGTCGGCCCGCTGACGGAGGAGGAGCGCGACCGCTACTGCCGCGAATCGACCGCGATGGGGCCGCTGCTCGGCATCCCCGAGGCACAGATGTGTACGACCTACGCGGCGGTCGAGGCGGCGATCGCCGCGCGGATCGCCGATGGCACGGTGGCGGTCGGCCCGACCGCGCGGGAGATGTCGCGCGACATCGTCGCCCCCACGATCCCGCGGTGGGGGCCGCTCGTCAGCCCGCTGACTCGCCTGCCCACGATCGGCCTGCTACCGCCCGCCGTCCGCGCGGCCTACGGCTTCCGCTGGACACCGCGCCACGAGCGGGCGCTGCGCCTCTTCGCCGCGTTCACCCGCGCCGTCTTGCCCCGCCTCCCCCGCCTGACCCACCACTGGCCCGCCGCGCGCCGCGCCTACCGTGCGCTGGCGGCGGGGACGCTGGGGTACTGAGCGATCACCAAGGGGGCCTTCAGCCTTTGCGTAGCAACGGTCTAGGAAATTTGGACTGCCGGATCTGGTACAAAAGTACCACACAGATCGTGGCGAGTCCTAGTGGGTCGGTTGACATGGGCGTGGCCATTCCTAGCTGACGGTGCGATACTGCGCACTTCGACCGGAGTTGCGAGTCGTGACGAGGTGTGCTGTGTCCCGCCGCCAGAAAGACCCGTTGCGTGCGCTCACCGCG
>DATCMP010000055.1:0-3945 GCA_036563365.1 Thermomicrobiales bacterium | reverse complement strand
GCAGGGCAGGACCGGATAGGTCGCGTCGAGCGACGCGGCGAGTTCGCTGACCGTTTCCTTTAATCGCTCGCCCTGATAGGTGAACGCGAGGCGCATCCCCGCCTCGTGCAGCGCCTGGGCGATCCCCCAGGCGATACTGCGCTTATTCGCCACGCCGAAAACCACACCGGTCTGCCCGTCGAGTTGTCCCATCTCCGCTCCTCCTCACCTGTTTACCGACGCGCGGCGGCATTGTCGATTCTTCTGCTCCCGATAACGTGCATTGCGTGAGGATTGTAACACCCTCGCTTCAGCAATTAGCGCGACACGGCGCAGCGACAGGATCGAACGGCGCTACGGTGTGACAGCCCAGGGCACGGCTCGTTGCACGACCGCCGAACGGATGTGATGATGCGCCGTGAGAAGCGGAATCATTGTCTGATGACGGGGAGAATTATGTTGCACAATGGCGGTGAGGTGGGTCCAACAACGCGGATCGCGGCGGTCGAAGCGTTCGTGCTGGTCGGGGATAAAGATTATGTTGCCGGGGCCGGGCTGCGGGTCGCGACGGGCGAGGCGATGACCCGCCCGCGTCGCGCGCTGGCAGAGATCGGTGATCTCCATATCTGCGGCTATCCGCCGCAGGCGCAGACCTGCCTGGTGAAAATTACGGCGGATGATGGAACGGTTGGCTGGGGCGAGGCGCATGCCCCACTCGGGCCGCGCGCGACGAAGGCGGTCGTGGAAGACGTTTTAGGGCCGATCCTCCTCGGGGCCGATCCGCTAGCGATCGATCTCCTTTGGGAGCGGATGTACGGCTCGATGCGCCTGCGCGGCCACAGCACCGGCTACCAGCTTGAGGCGATTTCCGGCGTGGATATCGCCCTCTGGGATCTGGCCGGGAAACTGCTGGGCGTGCCGGTCTACCGCCTACTCGGCGGGCCGTATCGCACCAGCCTCCCAACGTATGCCTCCGGTGTCCCCGGCGCGACGATCGCCGAGCGGGTGACGGCGGCGCGGGGTTTCATCGATGCCGGATACACGGCGATGAAACTCTCGATCGGACGCGGCGACATCGACAGCGATCTCGCAACCGTCGCAGCGGTGGCCGAAGCGGTCCGTGGCGAAGCAGACTTGCTGATCGACGCGCACGGTGCCTACACCGCCGAGAACGCCCTCTATGTCGGGCGCAAGCTGCAAGATCTGGGGGTCTACTGGCTTGAGGACCCGCTGACACCGGAAGATGTGTCTGGCTACGTCCACCTCAGCGCCTCGCTCGACATGGCGATCGCGGCGGGCGAGACGGAGTGCAACCGCTGGCAGTTCGCGGAGCGGCTGTCCCAGCGCGCGGTCGACGTCATCTTGCCGGACATCTGCCGGGCGGGCGGGATCAGCGAGGGGCGACGGATCGCGACGGTCGCCAGCGTCTACGCCACGAAATGGGCGGCGCACGTCAGCATGGGCTCCTCGGTCCACGTCGCGGCGGCGGCGCACCTGGCGGCGGCGAGCGCCAATTTCCTGGTGTTCGAATTTTCCAGTACGCCCAACCCGATCGGTGAGGGGTTGCTAACCGCGCCACTCCACCCCGAAGGTGGTTATCTGCACGTCCCCGGCGGCCCAGGGTTGGGCATCGACTTTGACGAGGAGAAGCTACGCGCCCATATCGCGGAGTAGCCGATGCTCGGAATAACTTCCAGACCCACGCCAGGGATGCCGATCGGGCCGGGACGCTGCATGAGGGCAGCGTTCCCCGCAAGTTTGGCGCTCCCGGTTGGGGCCAGCCGCGTATGCTAACGCCCTGCGTGGATCCCCGGGCAAAGCCATAACCGCGGATAACTGGCGGGGAGAAATCTTCCTGAGCCACATCTTACCGATGATGGCTTTTGCGCCGACCGGAGGTAGATGGGATGCAGAAGCGCGATAACCGTTACCCGACTCATCGCGCCGCCTCGCGGCGGGGAAGGTCTATCCACAGGTTATCCACAGCGCGGCACCCCCTCTTCGGAAGATCGAGGGTCAGCGCATTCGGCGCACTACTCGGCTTACTCGGCGTTGCGCTACTGGCATATACACCGCTCGCCCCGAACGATCGAGCGGGCAGTTTGCCTGGCATGGCCTTCACGCCACGCTTACTGCTCGCGCAGGCAACGCCAGCTACCATACAGACGGCACGGGGAGCCACGAATGGCTGGGCAGATGCGCTGCGCCCCGTTGATCCGCAGACGCTAGCTGATCTTCCAGATTACGTGCCGATCCGTCTCGGATCGCGCCACAGCAGCGCGCTCAGCCCGGACAGCCAAACATTAGCCCTCCTTACAGCGCCCGACGATCCCTTCGGCCCTCCGCTAGCGGACAGCCAACGTGTATACACCCTCCACCTGCTCGATCTGCCGCGGTGGCAGGAACGCCAGACGCCGGTAACCGTCACCGGCACGATCGGCTGGTTCGGCTTCGCGACGGGTAATGCGCGCCTCTACTGGCTCATTTCCACCGACAGCGACGAAATGGCACCGGTTCAGCGCGAGTACACCCTCTATCGGTATGAACTCGGCGCGTCGCACGCCGAGGCGGTCGTCCGGCTGCCGCGCGGCATGGTCGGGGAAG
Source organism: Thermomicrobiales bacterium (assembly GCA_036563365.1). Lineage (GTDB taxonomy): Bacteria > Chloroflexota > Chloroflexia > Thermomicrobiales > CADCWN01 > CADCWN01. Next base: position 1,362 of record DATCMP010000055.1, on the reverse strand, counting down.
CGTGGCGCGATCTGCGCCTGTTACGCTCCGGCCATCAACTCGCCTTCTACGATCCGGTGAGCGCGATGCTCGGACGGCCACAACTCCGGTTCCTCGATCTCGCCAGCGGACAATTCATCGCCACGCTGTCGCTTGCCGGGCTACGCACGGGGGCGACAAGAGGCGCGTCTGGTGAGGAGACAGCCTTGCCAGGATTGGCCTGGGATACGATGCACGATCGACTCTACATCGCCCACGCCGACGTCGAGCAGATCACGACCGTCGATCTGGGCACGCGCGCCATCATCCGGCAGGCCGAGATCGGCGACGGCGCACCGGCACCCACCTACGATCTGGAGCCATACGGCACGGTCGATCGCACGCGCGCAGTCGGTCGCGGCAAGTACCGATACGCCACGCTCGACGCGACGGGCGAGACATTGATCGTCAGCGGACGCGAAACGATCACCGAACCGTTACCCGACGGGCGCTGGCAGGTGCGCGACCGGATAGAGATGATGCGCGTGATCGCCACCGCGACCTTCCGGGTCAACGGTCAGCTCCCCGCGTGGAGCACGTTGGTGGCCGCGACCGAGCGCGGCATCCTGCTCCACACCACGCGCTACGTGTATGGCTACCCCTCGCTCGAACCCGGCGATTTTCAGCTACGCCTGTTCGACCCCATACATTTGCGTGAACTGTGGCGCGGGGATACCGCGCCGGGGGATATCTGGACTAGCGGGAGTTCGCCCGACGGACGCTTCGTCTACCTGATGAGTCCGAATAACGGCGGCTTCGCGCCGCGTGACGGGGCCAGCGGGCGCGGTCATAACGCCCTCGGCGTCTTCGATCTCACAACCCGACGAATGACGGGCGACCGGATCATGCCCCAGGGCGGGGCGCACCTCATTGCCGTAGCCGATCCCGGGGCTCATCGGGGAGGAACGCCGCTGGTGAAAGTCATCCGGTTCAACGGCGGCGCACAGCAATAGAAGCGCCGATAGTCATCAAAAAGCCACTATCGCCCGATGGCCTCAATGGTAGCCATTGGACGACAAGTGATCCTTCGGCGATAGCAGGCATAGCAAAAGGCTACCCTCTCAAGGGTAGCCTAGCTAGATATTCTCGGTTATGAGTGGCTGGGCTACAGGGATTCGAACCCCAACTACTTGATTCAGAGTCAAGCGTCCTACCATTAGACGATAGCCCATCGTTCCGGCAAATAGTATACGCGGATCATGCGGAAGATGCAAGCGTCACTTGCGTCATGTGCGGGGCGCTTATGCGTGCCCGGCCGGTCCGCCCCAGCCCGACGGTGAACCGGACACGATCGCCCTCGTTCGGTACTGCCCACATGCGTCACGATGTCAGCTCATAGACCCC
>DATCMP010000048.1:0-11138 GCA_036563365.1 Thermomicrobiales bacterium | reverse complement strand
GTAGACGCGGACCTTGTCGCGGACCTTGCCGCCGAGGAGCTTGTAGACGGGCAGGCCCGCCGCCTTGCCGGCGAGGTCCCAGAGGGCCATCTCGATCGCGCTGACCGCGCTGCCGTACGGCTTGAAGGCGCCGCGCTGGCGGATCCGCAGCATCACCCGCTCGACGTTGGTCGGGTCCTCGCCGAGGAGCGCGTCCCGGAAATTCAGGATGTACGGCTTGAGGTACGGCTTGCTCGCCTCCACCTCGCCGTAGCCGTCGATTCCCTCGTCGGTCACGATGCGGACGACCGGGTTGCGCCCGATAATCGCAACTTTGAGATCGGTGATTTTCATGTCCTTGTTCCCTCGCTCGCGCGACTTCGCTGCCGCGAATAGGTCGCACACCCACACGATCGCCACTGCGCTGATCGTGTGGGCAGGGTAAGGTCAGACCACCGATGAAGTCAAGCCGGGAGGCCGCTTTGCATTAGGAGCAGCCTCCCGGTTCTCGGTGTCAGAACATCTCGATCCCCTCGTCGTTGCGCTTGGGGGCTGGTGGCGGGGGTGGGGCCGGGTCCAGATCGGGCCATGCGGGGCCGTTTGCTGGTTCTGCGGTCGCTCTCGTTGGCTGTGTGGCCGCCGCGCCGCCACCCCGGTGCCGACGACCGCTGCCCGAGCGCATGATCGCGAAGAATAGGAGCAGGCCGAGCCAGAAGACGCCCGGGAAAAAGGGGAAAAAGCCGAAGTGGTGGCCCCATTCGCCGTTGCCGACGCCGCCGGGGCCACCCCAGGGTCCGGCATGAAACAGTAATAAATCGAGTAGTGGCATGGTTGTTCTCCTTTGTTGGCAACTTTCAGCGTTACGATAGCGCTCGATAGACAGGATTGGCGACGCGATAATCAGGATCGCGTCCTCTGCTGACCCAGGCTCATCCGTACGGTTGGTGTCAGAAGGAAGCTCACAACGATGACCAGGACAGCCAGGATGATACGATGATAGGTGTCATTCAGTTGTGTGCGCGGCCCTGCACCGGCAGCCAGAGCCGCCATCCCGAGAAGGACGCCGCCGAGCGCAAAGCCATGTGCCGATAGCACCGCTAGCCATCGCACTTCCGTACCGGCGAGGATCGTACCGGCACCGAGGAGCAGGCCGATCCCTGCCAGCACCTCGACGACAGCGGCGGGGGCGATCATCGGCTCTCGCAGGGTGACAAAACCGAGCGGTAACGGTAGCCCTAGATGGAGTACACCGCCTGCGAGAAAGCTGAACCCTTCAATCACGCTCACCAGAACAAGGAGCAATCCTGCATTGTTCTTCGCTGCAGCGGGCTTGGCGCTCACCGGACACTACCAAGCTGGGTCGTGGCCTGCGTGCTGAGCGAGGTGTGCGTCGCCTTGTTCCTTCTCGCCAGGGTGTCGCCGAGGCCGAGCGCGACGATGCCGAGCAATAGATGTATGACCTGCACGATCCAATGCAGCGAGCCGGGCAAGATCTGCGCTTGCGCCATCCCGATGGCTGGCACGATCAGGCCCCAGACAAAGGCCAGCCCGGCTAAACCGATCGGTACGCCTGCGCGCAGACCGAGCGCCGCCAGTGTCCAGAGTAGCAGGACGATCGCCAGCCCGAGGAACATGTGCAGATTGACGAAATCGAGCGCGTTTCCTGTCCAGAAGAGTATCCCCATCGTGATTTGTGCGATCCCACAAAGCCCCATAATCGCCTGCACGATCGTCGCGGTCCGCTTCATTGCTCTCCCTCTCGCTATGCGCCGCAAGCGCGCTCCGCCTTCTGTGTCGCGACCACGTTAATAGCGTAGGGCAGGAATCTCAATACCCTTTGGGTAAGTTCCTCAACAGAGTCTCAACTCCCTGTTAATTCTTTCTCCTGGGTGTACGGAAGGCTGGCATCGGGCGTGGCGATGGCGCACAATGCCAATACGGCGGTGCGATCACAACGTGAGGGTGGGCACGGATGGACGAGCGACCGACGGTGCTGGTAGTCGATGACGAGGAAGATATCGTCGCCCTGCTGCGCGACTTCCTCGAAGCTGCCGGGTACGGCGTCATCACCGCGCACGACGGCGCGACAGCCCTCGCCACCATCGCCAGCGCCCCGCCGGACTGTATCCTGCTCGACGTGATGATGCCTGGAATCTCCGGGTTCGATGTCGTCCGCAAGGTCCGCGAGACGAGCGACGTGCCGGTCCTCTTCCTCAGCGCGCGCCAGGAAGACAACGACAAGATTCGCGGGCTCGGGCTCGGGGCCGACGACTATATCGTGAAGTCGGCCACGCCCGCGGAGGTCGTCGCGCGGGTCAGGGCGGTCCTGCGGCGCTACCGACGCGGCGAGGCCCCGCCCGCCGCGCTCCTCGACTTCGGTCGCGTCGTGCTCGATCTCCGCGCACGCGAGTTGCGCGTCGCCGATCAGCCGGTCCCGTGTACCGCCCGCGAGTTCGATCTGCTGCAACTCCTGGCCGAGCATCCGCGCCAGGTCTTCACGCGTGAACAGCTTTTCGAGCGTTTCTGGGGCGGGTACGGCGATCGCCACACCCTGACGGTCCATATCGGGCGGCTGCGCGAGAAGATCGAGGAGGAGCCCGCTCGCCCGCGCCTGATCGCCACCGTCTGGGGCGTCGGCTACCGCTTCGAGGGGGAGCGGCGATGAACGGGCGCTTCACCCTGCCGATCCGCCGCTGGCTGGCAATAGCGCTGGTGATCACCCTTTGCCTGCCGCTGGCGGTGACGATGTCCGTCGCGGCGTCGCGTGTGCGCGGTCCCTGGAATGGGCAGACAGATGCGATCAGGCTCCTCCGCGACGATGCCGCACGCTGGAATGACCCGACCTGGCAACGTACGATGCGCGAGCGATTAGCGGCGGAGAGGATCGCGTTCGTCCTCTACTCCGGTGAGCGTGAGATCTACCGCAGTACCGCTGATCCGATCGGTCCCAGTCAGTTTCACTCGCGGACGGTGCAGCGGATCATCGTTACCGGGGCGGACGATGCACAAACGGCGCTCATCTACTCCGATACGCAGCCAACGGTCGATGGGAATCATTGGGTCATCCCCTTTGCGGCACTTGCCGCGCTCGTGCTGACCCTCGCGGCGATCGGCTGGTTCCTGCGGCGGATGGTCCTGCGCCCACTTGCCGCGACTAGCCGCGCTGCCCGTCAGATCGCCGTTGGCGACCTGGATGTTCGGGTACCCGACTCGCGCGTGCGCGAAGTCGCGGAGGTCAGCGCGGCATTCGAGGCGATGGGCGTGGCGTTGCGGGGTTCGTTGCGACGTCAGGCGGCGATCGAGCAGGAGCGACGGATCTTCATCGGCGCGATCGTCCACGATCTGCGGACGCCGCTCTTCTCGCTGCGCGGCTACCTGGAAGGGCTGGCCGAAGGGGTGGCCGATACACCGGAGAAACGCTCGCGCTATGTCGCCGTCGCCCAGGAAAAAGCACTGGCGCTGGAACGGCTCGTCGCCGATCTGTTCGACTACACCCGCCTCGAATATCTGGAGCAAGCCCCGAACCCGCAGCCGCTCGATCTGGGGGCACTCTTGCTGCGCGCCGTCGAAGGCTTGCGCCCACGCGCCGAGGCCAAAGGGCTCACCGTGGAGTTAGAGACCGCGCCGTCCCCGAGCCAGTTCGAGGCCGACGAACATTTGCTGACGCGGGCGATCGAAAACTTGCTCGATAACGCGATCCGTTACACCCCCGAGGGTGGTCGCGTGCGCGTCGTCGGCGAGGCGGATGGGCAGGGGATCTCGTTCAGTGTCCACGACAACGGCCCCGGTATCCCGCCCGCCGATCTGCCGCACCTCTTCACGCCCCTCTATCGCGGGGAGTCGTCGCGGAACCGGCGCACCGGCGGTGCGGGGCTCGGGCTGACGATCGCGCGGCGAATCATCCGGGCGCACGGCGGTGACCTCCAGGCACGCAACGGCAGCGAGGGCGGCGCGATCTTCACCGCCTCGTTGCCCACCGCGCGACACAGCAGCCTGATTGAGTATCTGTAGTTGTGCCTCAGCGCTGCTCACCGCCCGTCGTCCGCAACGTTCGGAGTCGCCTGTTCAGGGACAACATGACGCCGACCACGATGTGGGCCAGCGATGCGCCGAGCATGATCCAGCGCGGATCGGCGTGGTCGCTTAGCCAACCACCGAGTGCGACTGCCGGGAGGACGAATGCGGTGGCGAAGGTGATCGTCAGGGCGATGATCCGCCCGCGCAACGCCGGTGGCAAATAGGCTTGCAGCAGGGTGATCTCGCAGGTCGCGAAGGCGGCATTGCCGAGGCCAGCGACGAAGACGGCGGGGAGCAAGGCCCCTAGGGACGAAGACAGGGCGAAGCCGCTGTTGCCGAGCCCATTGACGATGATCCCGCAGGCATAGAGCAGCCCGACCCGCTGCGGCGCTTTCCAGGCGATCAGTCCCGCCCCGAGCACAAGTCCGACGCCGAAGATCGCCCCTTGTAGGCCATAGATCGCCGCGCCACCATCGAAGTGTCGGCGCAGAAATGGCGCGATACCGGCGAAGAAGAGTCCCCCGGCGAAAGCGATGATCAACTGCGCCAACAATACCGCCCGCGCGAGCGGGTTGTCACGAACCCAGTGGCCCCCTTCCCAGAGCGCGACGAGCGGTTGATGCGTCGTCTTTGCGATCGTCGGCGCTTCCGCCCATCGCGCAGCCCATACCGCCGCGAACGAGATGAGGAAAGTGAGCGCATCGAGCGTCAGGCTGCGCGCCGGACCCAGGACCGCCACAATCGCCCCGCTCACCCCGAAGATGAGGGTATCGGTCAAGCCTGCCGTGAGTCGATCCAGCGCATTCGCCGCGACCAGGCGCTCACCGGGGACGATCTGTGGCATTGCCGCCGCACGCGCCGGGCCGAAGAGCGCCCCGCCGATCGCGCCGATACAGGCTACCGCATAAAGGATCATCAGCGGCGGCACCAGCTCCCCAAGCCACAGCAACCCGATCGTGCCGGTCAGCGTGCAGCGTACCCCATCGCTGAGCAGCATCACGCGCCGTGCTGGGACACGATCGAGCAGCGTGGCGGCGATGGCCCCACCCGTGAGTCGCCCGAGCATTGCCGCGACGGCGATCAGGCCCGCGCTGAACGCCGAGCCGGTCTTATCGAGGACGTACCAGAGGAGCGCGACGCCATAGAGCACATCGCCGACGGTCGAGATCGTCTGTCCAATCCACAAGGCTGTGAAGGCACGATTCGTCAGGAGTGCGCGGAAGGGCGTGGTTGGTCGAGGCGTGATCATGCCCAAAATCCCTCTCACGAACGGCGGGCGCAAAAAAGCCGCACCACCTCGCGGTGTGTGCGACGAACTGCGGGACCGATCGTTCAGGAACTTTGATCAAGCAACAGCGCCCGCACTTCTTGTGCGGGAACAGGGTCGCCCGAGCAGTCACCCTCGGCGGGTCCCGCTCAGGTCAGCCTTTTGCGCTGTCCGACGATGCTCAAGTGCTGCTCCGATCGGAGAGGGTGCGATAGGGGGGTGATGATACCATTTCTCAGTGACGAGTGACGAGTGATTGTGGCTACCCGTACCGCGACAAGGCTTATGCGTGGGTGGGCTGGCGGCTACAGCCGCGCCTCGTGGGCGCTCACGCGCCACAATGCCCGCCTGCGCGGGCTGGGGTCGTTAGAAATGCGGTGTATTTGATTGAGGCACCGCCCTGCAACAATCTCAGCCGCCGTGGGGCGGCTTCGTGGCCCGCAGGCCCGCAAGGCGCGTCTTTAGCCGCCAGCCCACCCACGCCTACCATCAATGTTGTATCGTTGTCACGAGCCACGATCGCCCTACGCGGCGATCGTCATCACACTGTAGCTTGGGAGGGATTCTGATGCGTTATCTGATTCGTGAACGCTTTTTCCGCTTCGGTGACGACGCGACGATTACCGATGAGTCGGGCAACTTGGTCTTGCAGGTCGATGGCAAGGTGATCACCTTGCGGGATCGCCTGGTCTTGCGCGATCCCGCCGGACAGGAAGTTGCGGAGGTCTACCGTCGGTTGATTGCGCTGCGCCCGACCTACGAGATCAAGATCAAGGGCGGGGAGACCGCCACGGTACGCAAGCATTTCTTCACGCCGTTCCGCGATCGTTTCACGATCGACATACCTGGCCCGGACGATCTCGAACTCTCGGGGAATCTGTTCGATCACGAGTTCACGATCCGGCGTGGTGATCAGGTCGTCGCCACCGCTTCGAAGCGCTGGTTCAGTATGCGGGATACCTATGCTGTGGAAATCGCGGACGGGCAGGATCATCTGCTCATTCTCGCCAGCGTTCTCGCGCTCGAACTGGCTGAGGAGCGGGAACAGAAAGAAGAACGCGAACACAACGCAGCTCAGCAGAGCTAAGCGGCGACGGATAGGCGGGGATGGCAATGGAGATCGGCGGGGCGATCAAGGCGTTGCGCCAGGAGCAAGGGCTGTCGCTCGATCTCCTGGCCGGTCGCAGCGGCGTCAGCCGGGCGATGCTTTCGGAGATCGAGCGGGGGATGAAAAATCCCACCGTGCGGATCGTCATGCAGATCGCGGCGGCGTTAGGTACAACCGTGGCCGCGCTGATCGGTGAAAGCCCCGCCCGTGAGACGCCCGCACCGATCGTGATCCGCCGTAGTGAACGCCCGATGCTGGTCGAGCCTGATACCGGGGCGACCCGCCAGACCCTCTCCCCGGCCTATGCTGCGCTCGGCGTGGAAACCCTCTGGTACACCTTGCCGCCCGAGCAGGAGACGGCGACCTTGCCCGCTGGCCGCGCTGGCGCGGTAGCCCAGATCGTCGTCTTCTGGGGGCGGTTGATCTGCGCCACCGCCGAGCGGCAGATAACCCTTGACGAGGGCGATAGCGCTTTTTTCCCTGTCGGTTTACCCCACGTCCTCCGCAACCCCGATGCCGCGCCGTGCGAGTTCCTGTTGATCAGTGATACTCGACCCGTCGGAGAGGAGACGCGACAGGCGAACGGTGCGTGAGCGGGCGCGGCGGGATAGTGGGAGGGGCGCGGATAACGTTATTCGCGCCCCTCCTGCGTGCCGATCAATCATCGCCCTGAGCTATGGTCGTTCCCTGGCCCCCAGATCGGGCGCATTGCCGCGATAATCGATCCCCGCGCGGTCGTTGATATTCGGCACCGGCACCCCGGCGTCGATCTGCGGCGAACCGGCAGCGGGGGTGAAATTCCCCCCGGCGGCATCGGTCAACGCCGGTTCGGTGTGGAAGGCATTGCCGGTATCGCCGATATTGGCGTGCGCTCCCTGGCCGCTGGCGGCGCGATAGGCGGCGACGTCAAGGCGGTTACTGCCGTAATTCAGCCCGCGTGTCGGGTCGCTGGTGAAGAAGAAATTGTAATCTTCATCCCAGCGGTCAGCTTTCCCGGCACTGTTGACGGGCGGCGAGAAGGCATAGCGGGTCATGCGGAAGATATTGTTGCGGACGTAGAACCGCTCGCTCTCCTTGCCGCCCCCGGCGTACTGATTGCCGCCATCCGCGCCGGGCTGATCGGTCCAGAAGGTGTTGTTGACGACATAGATCCGCGCGGCTGGCTTGCTCTGCCCGGAGAACTTGAAGGCGACAATTCCCACGCCCTTGTCGCCGCGCCCATCCGCCCCGACGCCGCGACTCCCTAGGCGCCAGACCTCGTTGCGGAAGAAGTAGATCGGGCCGTAGGCGACCGGGCCGGTCGAGAGTGCCGTGGAGACCTCTTCCAGGCGGTTGTTCCAGATCCGCCAGTTGATCGCCTGTTGCTCGGGCTCAAACGAGTCGTCGCTGATCTGGCGCAAGAGGTTGTCGTGGATATCCGTGTCGGCTTGCGAGTAGCGGTCGAAGCCCTCGTTGTAGACCCCGACCCCGTTGAAGAAACCATCGATCGTGTTGTAGCGGATGACGGTTTGCCGCGCGCCACCCCGCGCCCCGATCGCCGTTGTTTCGGCCTCCGCGCCGACGCGCGACCAGCCGGTTTCCTTGCCATCGATGAAGATCGCATTCTTAATGAAGTTCCAGGGGATCGCCGGATTGGCCGGATCGACCGACCAGAGGCCGGTATCAACGAAGCGGTTCCGCTCGACCACCTGATCGGTGCTGTACGTCGATGGCGGCCTCGACTCGCCGCGATAGGTCAGCCCCGCGCCGAAGAAGAGGTTGTGATCGACGATCCCGCGTGAGGCCGTCGCGGTGAACCAGAGATCGACGGTGCGTATCTCGAAGCCGGTCAGGCGTACGTCGGGCGCGCTAATCACGATCCGCCCCTTGCTCGACCCGTTGGGCGCGACCAACGGGGTGACGTAGAGGCTGTTCGGGTCGCGGTCGCCGGGGAGCCGCAGGTAGATGTCCGCCCCGAACGAGGTGAAGCCGTAGTTATAGGTCTCGTTCTTATAGAGGACTTCGGCCCAGCCTTCCGGGGTCGAGAGGGTGTATTTGTCTTGCGTGCCGCTCTTCCGATCCCAATAAGCCACCCGCTGCGGGACACCATTCTGGTCGGGCGCGACGGTCAGGCGCGTGGCCTCCACAACCGGGCTCCCCGCCCACTTCCAGACGCTGTACGGTGCGCCGGTGGCCGGACCGGTCAGGGCCACCGGTGTCCAGGGGGCTGCTGCGGTCGCGCCGACGGTGCCGGTTGGTGCCGAGAGGACTTGTGGGGCGATGACGCTGTGTGGACCGGCGATTGGCTCACGATCGTCGCCAACCGCCGGTTGTGCCGCGACGAGGGTGATCGCCGTCTTGCGCTCGACGGTCGGTGGCGCGTAGGATCCGGCGGCGACCTGCACGATTGCGCCCGCAGGCGCGGCGATCAAGGCACCATCCAGGGTACGCCAGGGCGCGGAGGCCGTACCGATCGCCTTATCATCGCCGGTTGGGTTGACATAGTGTGTGGGCGTGAGACTGCCTGCCTGGGCGATATTCTCGGCGCGGGTCGTCGCCGTGCCGGTGACGACGTTCGCGCCCGCGATCCCGTCCGGGTCGGCGATGGTCACGCGCAGGTCATATTGCATCCCCGGATTGAGTAAGAGCGCGGAGCCGTAGAAGGCGTGGCCCGGCAAGGGCACGTCGCCGGTAATTGACCAGAGCGGGAGCCCCTTGCGCCACGTCGTCTCGGCGGCGGGCTTGAACTCCAACTCGGCGGTCGCATTCCCATTGTCGTCGCCGCCGAACGGCAGCTCGATCCCGATGCTGGCGAAGGTGACCGTCAGCTTCAGCTTATCGGGGGCGATCGCATTCGGCCCGACCATGGGTACGGAGGTCGTCGTCGGCGGTCCCGGTGTTGCGGGGCGCTCAAAGGCGGGCGTGCGCGTAGCGCCTGGTAGCGGAAGCGATGTGGCGAAGGCGACCGCCGTCGGCTGCGGCGGCACCGGCGAACCAGCGCGCTGGTTCATGCCGATGATGACCCCAGCGGCCCCCAGCAGGAGGAGTGCGCCGAGTAGCAAGAGGGCGGTCGCGAGGCGATGGTGCATGAACTTGCAGTCCTTCCCGATCGATAGTCCGATTGGCGCTGTGCGAAGGCGCTGGCTGGCTGGCTTACTCGGCTGGGCCAGCCTCTACCACCGGGTGCGCGACCATGCCTGCGTACACGCCCCAATGTTGCACTAGCGGGCTGGCAGGAGCGCCGTCTGCTCGACCCAGGCCACCTGGGCCGCCAGGCCCGCTTCCAGGCTCACACGCGGGGCATAGCCGAGCAACTCGGCGGCCAGGCGGGTATCGGCCGACGTGTGCAGGACATCGCCGCGCTCACTCTGAGCGTAGCGCACATGCAGCGGTCGGTCGAGGAGCCGGGCCAGGATCGCCAGCACGCCATTGACGCTGATCCGGCTGCCGCCGCCGATGTTGCAGACAATCCCCGCAGCAGCAGCTTTCCCCGCCGCCAAGTTCGCCGCGACGATGTCTTCGATGAAGGTGAAGTCGCGGGTCTGCTCCCCATCGCCGAAGATCCCGATCGGTCGATCCTCCAGGATCGCGCGGATGAAATGACCGAAGGCCATGTCCGGCCGCTGGCGCGGACCATAGACGGTGAAGTAACGCAGCGAGACGGTCGGGACGCCGTAGTTACGCCAGTAGAGATAGACCAGTTGCTCGGCGCTCAGCTTGGTCACGCCGTAGGGCGAGATCGGCTTCGGCAATAGCGTTTCGCCGGTCGGGAAGGCTTCGGCATCGCCATACACCGATGAGGACGACGCATAAACGAATTTCCGCAATGGCAAACCTTTGACCGCTTCGAGCAACCGTTGAGTCGCCAGCACATTGTTCGTAGTGTAGGTGGCGAAGTTCGTCCCCCAGCTCGAGCGCACCCCCGGCTGCCCGGCCTGATGATAGACCAGATCAACCCCAGCGACGAGCGGGGCGAGGTCGGCGGTGGTGAGATCGGCCTCGTGGAGGGTGAAGCGCGGCTCGAAGCGCAGACGGCGCAGATTGTCCTCTTTCAGCCCGCGCGCATAGTAGTCGGTGAAACAATCGATCCCGACGACCTCATGCCCGCGCGCGATCAGCGCTTCGGATAGGTGTGAGCCGATGAAGCCCGCGCAGCCTGTGACCAGTACCCGCATGACACTCCTCCTGCTGCGGCTCAGCCGCCGCGATCCTCAATTCATCGGCTGCACGTTGTCTGTGCCGACAGCCACATACCGCCCCGCAGTCGCCGATTCCAGCCTTAGTGTGCGCCCGCCCGATCGGCGCACAGTTGGCGCACGGTTGAGGACCGGTTGAGTCGGTGCCCGGCAAGCAGAGTTATGCCGGGGGCGTAGTATTTTCTTCCCAACAACTGACGGCAGCGGTACTTCTTCGCCGGTCGGCCACTATAGTTGCGTATCGACGCGAACGAAGGCGGTGTGAGGTGTGAAGATGTTGGTCGTGGCAAGCGGCGCGGGGCGTTCTCCAGGCTGGCGATGAGCGCCGATATTCGCGTGCTCCTGGTCGATGACCATGCCGTTTTGCGGCTGGGCCTGCGCGCGTTGATCGAAACCGAGCCGGGGATCCTCGTCGTCGGGGAGGCCCGCAATGGTGCCGAGGCGGTTGATCGCGCCCGCGCCTTGCGCCCCGATGTCGTCCTGCTCGATCTGGCGATGCCAGGGACCGATGGCCTCTACGCGCTCGAACGGTTCGCGCTGTTCGAGACGCCCATCCAGACGCTCGTCTTCACCAGCTTCGATGATGATGAAA
>DATCMP010000046.1:0-2144 GCA_036563365.1 Thermomicrobiales bacterium | reverse complement strand
GGCGTCGCGGTCGGCTCTGGAGGCTTGATTTTCATCCAGAAGCCACCGCTTCCCAGCAACACCAGCGGGCGCGAAGGCTATCTGATGAATATGTACACTGCGCCCTCCTGGCGCGGGCGCGGCGTGGCGCGGGGGATCGTCGGCACGATCCTGGCCTTCGCGCGCGAGGCGGGGGTCGACACGGTTCGCCTCCACGCCAGTGTCCCAGGACGACCGGTCTACGAGCGCGCGGGTTTCACGGCGACCGACTCTGAGATGGTCATAACACTCAAGTGAGAGGGATACAACGATGCCACTCGATCCGGACAAGGTCTATCACGCGGTCATCCTGGAGTTCCGCCCGAACGATCCGCTCGGCGTGAGCAACACCGTGGTCGAATTGCTGCCACGTCGCCGCCGTGAAGCCTACGCTCGCGCGTTGGAGGAAGCCCCGACGCCGATCGACCGGGCGAGTGAGAAGTTGATCTACGAGTCGTCTGAGGATGCCGCCCTCGCCGCCGCCGCCATGCGCGGCGTCGCCGACCGGATCTCGTTGCAGCAAGTCCAGCGCCGCAACGACATGGAAACCGAGACGGTCTACGGGTTGTCTGGTTGGCTGATGCCGAGCGGCCATCAGTATGTGCCGGTGTCGATGCGAGAGCACGTTTAAGTCGTGAGTCGCGTGTCGTAACCGCACCGTGGCCGTTTTCCACGCGCGCCCGTCGCCCGCACCGGACCTATGGCTTGCAGTTTTTGAGGAGGCAAGATGGCCGAGCAGTCATCCCAGGCGGGGACACATCAGTTGTTGGCGGTGATCTACAGTTTCGAGGTCCGGATCGGGGGCGAGCGCCGGATGGTGACCGAGGATGGGGTCTCCGCGAGCACCCTGGCGATGCTTGCGCCACAACTGAACGCCGGCGCGAAGCGAACGCGCGTGGCGCAAGGGCCTGGCCTGGTTGTCTTCGACAATTATCAGGATGCGCGCCAGGCGGCCCAGGCGATCGCGTCGATCGCCACGCATGTCGAGGTCTGCGAAGTTGCCGCAGTAACCGGTGGTGCCGCTGAAGGTTGGCCCACCGCCGATGGCACCCGCTATCGTGCGGTACCCGGCGGCGTGGCGCAGATCGTCAAGGATTGAGCTACGCCGCCGATGGCGCTAGTTCGGCGGCGCGCCGTACCGGATGATGTACGTCTGTATCGCCCTGATGTTGGCGATATACTGCCAGGTCTCGGGGAAGATCCCTGCGCTGGCAATGCTCCCCTGGCCCTGCACGTAGTAGGCGAGTGCCAGATCCTCATCCCCGCTCTGCTCGATTAACCAGGAGAACAAGGCCACCCCGGCGGTCACGTTATCGTTGGCGCTGTCGGCGATATTGAGCGGTGCGCCGACGATGTCGCTCGCCACCCATTCGCCGGTTTCCGGGAGGATCTGCATGATCCCCGTTGCCCCGGCGGCGCTGGTCACGCCCTGCTGCCAACCGCTCTCTTGCCAGGCGATCGCCTGTATAAGCGTGGGGTCGAGGCCATAGTCGAGGGCGATCGTCGCGAGGAGCGCCGCGGTCGAATCCGACGCGACCGCGGTCGTCGTCGTTGGCACGATCAACACCTGCCCCACAAAGAGTACGTCGGGGTCGGTGAGTTCGGGGTTCGCCGCCAGCAACGCCGCGACATTCGTGTCATAGGCGGCGGCGATCCCTTCGAGGTTTTCCCCTGCGCCGACGCGATGGCCGACGCGCGTTGTCGCTGTATCGGCTGTCGTCCTTCCCCCCTCCCCGCCGAGCTGGAGCGTGGTGCCGGTGATGATCAGGTCGGGATTGGCGATACCGTTCGTCTCGGCCAGGGCGACGAGCGGCACGCCGTATGCCTCCGCGATCCCACTCAACGTCTCGCCCTGCTGCACCGTATGGATACCGGGCGCGGCACCGACCAGGGCGGCCGGGGGGCAGATGCCGAGCGCGAGCGCGAGAGGAAGCGCCAACCAGCCTCGGCGCTGCAACATATCCTTTGGCTGCATCTATTCCTCCTGACCTCGCGATGTTGGCGTGTGCGGTCCGCACCGCCGGACTCGTTATGGTCGGCGTGCCCCGGCATAGTGCGACGTCCAGAATGGCTCATCGAGCCAACTGATCACCGTGCCGCGCGAGGCATCGCGCGCGTGGATGAAG
>DATCMP010000045.1:0-2325 GCA_036563365.1 Thermomicrobiales bacterium | reverse complement strand
GGGCGCTCGCCACCAAGCAGCAGCAGTTCGCCCCGGACCATCGACAACAACAACAACAACCCCACGCCCCCCTCGCCGACCAGTCCGCCACGCAGGCGGCCGCTTGACACCCAATACCGTATCTCTGGGCGGCGGCCGCCGTCAGAGCGGCAGGAAGCGGTCTAGTCCCCGGCCATAGCGCAACGAGGAACGGTGAAGCGGAGTGCTACGGGGGGATGTGCTACCATGTGCCCCCGCAATCGCCCCCAGGTGGCAGCGGTCGAGCGCGCTGTCGTTGAACCCGCGCGAAGAGGGGCCAAAACCGTGATCGAACGGCAGTTCACCGAGGATCGCCTCGCCGCGCTCTACGACCGCTTCTATCCGCCGACGCAGCGGGACGACTTCGCCTTCTACCTGCCGCTGATCATGGCCGCGCGGGCCGTCCTCGATGTGGGGTGCGGCACGGGCGCGCTCTTGCGCCTGGCGCGGGAGGCCGGTCACACCGGGCGGCTCTGCGGGCTCGACCCCGCAGCGGGGATGCTGACCCAGGCGCGGCAACGGACGGACATCGCCTGGGTCCACGGCGACCTGCCCTCGGCCCGCTGGGATCGCGCGTTCGATCTGATCGTCATGACCGGCCACGCCTTCCAGGAGCTTGTCGAGGACGACGAGATCCGCGCCGCGCTCGCCGCGATCCGCACGGCCCTCACCGACGACGGCCGCTTCGCGTTCGAGACGCGCAACCCGCTCGACCGCGCGTGGGAGCGCTGGCCCGCGCAGTATTCGGGCGAGGTGCTCGACGCGGATGGTGCGCCGGTGCGGTGCGTCTACCGGGTGGAGACGCCGGTCGTGGGCGGTGTCGTGCGCTCCGTCAACACCTTCACCAGCCCTGCCTGGGACCGGCCCGAGGAGAGCCGGGGGACGCTCCGGTTCCTCGATGCGGCGATGCTCGCCGCGTTCCTCACCGAGTCCGGCCTGATCATCGAGGAGCAATTCGGCGACTGGACTGGCACCCCGCCCACCGCGACGACCTCCGAGCTCATCACCATCGCGCGCAAGGGTTAGGGGGCGGGCCACCGCGACCCAGGTAGCAACGGCATGGCGCGGCCATACGACACGCCCGCCGCGCCACCGTCCCCGCGATAACGGCACAAGGCGAAATCCTCGACAATTGTCCTGATTACTCCCTGAACGATCATGACACGCGGGTACTCACCAGCAGGAAATGGGCCGACCGCGCACGATCCCGTATACCGCGTGGGCGGCACCAGCCGGGCGGGTGGGTGACCCGCCCCTACCAGTTCCGTACCCCTACTTCGTACTTCGTCGTTCGTATCTCGATCCCGTTCATCGGGACTTCGTACTTATTCGCCATTCGCCATTCATCATTCGTCATTGGAAATAAGGGTGCCCCGGTCGCGGTGTGGGTCGCGACCGGGGCGATGGGTGTGGGTGGGGGAAGGGACATGTCTGTACCTAGAATACGCCGCGCGCGGCGCGAACGCATCGGCCGATTCGCACGAATCGCTCGCGGTGAATCGGGCAATTCGCACAGCCGCCGCATCGGTTGGCTACTCGGCGAGCGGCGTGACGGTGATGGCGCTGTGCGGGGCCATCGGGAAGGACTGGATCAGCGCTTGCACCCCCTCGGGCGAGTCGGCCCGGAGAATCTGCCACCCCCGGCTCATATCGGCGGCGAGGAAGAGGTGTTCCCGCGCGCCCTGGGCATCCAGTTCGAGGCCACGCGCGGTCTCGGCGGGGATGAGGGCCATGATCTCGGGCGTGGGTTGGACGTTGAGGGACATCTCCACCAGGAACCGCATCGGAAGATCCTTTCACGTTGTCAACAACAATGACCAGCAGCATAGGGGTCCGGTGATGGGGCGTCAAGCGGAGGGCGAGCGGCGAGAGGGGACGTCGGCTGGCGACTAAAGTCGCGCCTCGCGGGCCTGCGGGCCACGAATCCCCTGACCCGACAGGGGACCACGGCCCGCCTGGGCGGGCTAGGGCTATTGCTGGGTGCTGCTGTTTGTCAAGCACCGCACCGCGAATGAACCCAGCCGCCGCAGGGCGGCTTTGTGGCCCGCAGGCCCGCGAGGCGCGGCTTCAGCCGCCAGCCACCCCCACGTCTAAACGCTCTAGCATCTCGCCCCTCACCAGCCCCGCTCACCCGAGCAACTGCCCGGGTCGCTCGCGCAGGATCCGCTCGGCGTCGGCGACGATGGCGCGGACGATCTCGGCGGCGGGCTCGACGCTCCCGATGATCCCGGCGACGGTCCCCGCGGCGACCTTGGTGATCCGCGTGTCGCCGGAGGGTGCCGCGCGGAGCTGGGCAAGCACCTCGGC
>DATCMP010000039.1:0-2758 GCA_036563365.1 Thermomicrobiales bacterium | reverse complement strand
TGGGTCTGCCTGCTGGCCGCCGCGCCGATGCTCGCCGTCTTTGCCGCCTTCGAGCGTCGGTTGTCGAGCCGTGGTGGCACTCCGCTGCTCGATCTACGCCTGTTCCGCGACCGCACCTTCGTGCTCGGCCTCGCGCTGATTTTGATCCTCTACGCCGCGAACGCGGGGTACTTTCTCACCCTGGCCCTCTATCTCCAGATCGGCCTGGGGTTCACGGCGTTGCACGCGGGGCTCACCTTCACCCCCGACGCGGTCGGCTTCTTCATCGCCGCGACCCTCTCCGCGCGCTTATTGCCGAAGCTCGGTAGCCGCCTCCTGCTCATCGGCGTCCTGCTACGCGCCCTTGGCCTGACTATCCTGATCATCACGGCGCACCAACTGGGGGAGAACGCAACCTCCTTCGCCTTAATCCCGGGAGTGTTCCTGCAAGGGCTCGGTTCCGGTAGCGTCTCGGCCCCGCTGGTCGGCTTCATCCTCGGCGGCATTCGGGGCGGCGATGCCGGTGCGGCGGCGGGGGTATTGACCACGATCCAGCAAATCGCGGGCGCGATCGGCGTGGCGATCATCGGCCTGGTCTTCTTCGGCTCGCTTGCTCAGGGCGCAACGGGAATCGCGGGCAGGCTCACCCCGACCTTGGGTCGTGACCTCGCGGCCACGGCCCTGCCCACCACTCTCCGTGAGAACCTCCTGCTCGATTTTCAGGCGTGTGTACAAGACCGCGCGCGTGAGCGCGATCCCGCTATCGCGCCGCCAAGCTGCGCCCAGCCGACGTTGAATCCCGCCGATCCAGCCGCGAGCACAGCGGTCAAAGCGGCATTATCGGCGGCGAACGCGCGTAGTTATGCCGGCGCGTTCGTCATCTCGGTCGGCTGTGCCATCGTCGGTCTGCTGATCGCCGGATTATTGATGCTCCAGTTACCGAAACGACAACTCACGCCGCTCGATTAAGTGACGCGAGCACGCGACGCTGGTCGTGACCCGGCTGGCGCGGCATATCGCCGGTCATCACGCCAACAACGCCGTTACATCCAGATCACCGATTTGGTCAATAGCGACATCGGCGGCGGGCGCGCTGCCGAGGATCTTCTCGTCGTGGGCGTAATGCCCCTGGCGCACGAACACGGTGGTGAGTTGTGCGCCCCAGACCGCCTTCATCTTCCCGAGGAGATGTAACTTATCATCGACCATGACGTAGCGCCGGGCGGGATAACGCGCGGCCACGTCGTCGAGCATCTGCTCTTTGTGGATGTAGATCAGGACATTGCCGGCGAACGCTTCCCACAATCCCGAACGCGCGATCTTGCGCGGCTGGAAGACAACATCGCCATCGGAGAGGATCACGGATTGGCCGTGCGGGCGCAAGCGCGCCAGCAACTCGAGCACGCCGGGATAAAGGCGCTCCTCGAACGGGTAACTGAGCAGGTAATTGGAGATTTCCAGGAGGTGCGGGTCGCGCAGGTTTTCCACCCGATACCGCTGGAGCGCGCCCAGATAATCGGCATACCCGAGTTGCGACCGCAACTCCTCGAAGATCGCCCAGTAGCGCTCCTGCCGTTCGGCACCGAAAGCGGCGGTGAGGTGTTCGCGCAGATCGCGCGTGACCCGATCGTTATCGAGCAAGGTATTGTCCACATCGAATAAGAAGACAGTCGACGGCGTGGTCATTGGTAGCTCCGGTCGG
Source organism: Thermomicrobiales bacterium (assembly GCA_036563365.1). Lineage (GTDB taxonomy): Bacteria > Chloroflexota > Chloroflexia > Thermomicrobiales > CADCWN01 > CADCWN01. The sequence continues at coordinate 1,077 of DATCMP010000039.1, read as the reverse complement.
TAAAGGGCAACACCTACATCAAGCGCTACGCGGGATCATCATCCCACGCTGCCGCCGTTCCGGCTCGGCTAATATCATTAACCAGGAACGGTGCCATCATACCGGTTATGAGGGCAGTGACCGCGTAACCGGCAGCAGGGGAGGCCGCAGTTAGCGCGCAACTCGGCCCGCCCCCTTCGCGACATTGACGCCAGCCACGGTCAGGAGTGCAAGATAGAGCGCGTAGGGGATACGCACCCGACGCTTGTCGCGCGGCCAGCGTAGCGGCACGCCACCGGTCGCCATATCGCGCACCAAATGTGTCCCCACTCCGAAGGCCGCGCCGGCCACCAAGTCGCGCCGGTGTCCCTGTAACGGTAGCGCCGCGAGGAGCAGTAAACCCACCGTCGGTAGCGAATGTGGCACCGGTCGCCCGGAACCACGCGTGATGATATCCCAGCCGAACTCACCCGGCAGGTGATCGGCGTCGAGCAGGACCGCACCCGCCAGCGTGCCGAGGAAAAAGGGAAGCCGCCCTGATATCGAGAAAAGCGAACTGAAGAGATAGGCTGTCGCCAGATGTGCCGATTCATCGAGTACGGCAGCGATAACGCGCGACGGAGCATGACGCACGAGGAGATCATCCGCGACAACGATTAGCGCGAGGCCGGGCAGGGCCAATCGCCAGGGGTGTAGGCGAAGCGGGTGCAGCGGCAGCGACATGAGCCCTCCAAACAGCGAAGCGAATACCGTCGGATACCGAGTATACAGACGCGCGGCGGGGTATTTTCGGTCACAGCGGGCCATGCGATGGTATCCTGGTCGCAGGAAAGGGTGCGTATCCAAGAGAGATTCTTGAACGAAGGGCTCATGACAAAGCGCACGCGGAGCGCCCCACAGGATGACGCCACTGACCGGCGAGACACCACCGATGCGGACCTTACCGGGCGTCTCGGGCGGCTCCGCGCACGGCTCCGCGCGCGCGGCCCGATCGCCTTCGCCTATCACTTTTACTGGGTAGAGCACCAGGCCGCCGACCTCGCCTCGGGGATCGCCTTCCGTCTGCTGATCAACCTCTTCCCGCTCTTTAGCGTCGTC
>DATCMP010000036.1:0-9414 GCA_036563365.1 Thermomicrobiales bacterium | reverse complement strand
TCTCCGGCAGCGATCCGATCCTCAACGCCGCGTCCCTGGCGCAACTGGTCAAGGATGGCACCGTGCGCTACTTCCTCGGCGGCGGCAACGGTGGCGGCGGCTTCGGGGGGCAGGGTAATTTCAACGTCAACACCTGGGTCGCGCAGAATTGTACGGCTGTCCCCGCCGACGAACTCGGCTCGGCCTCGACCGGCGGTCAAGTCTACGATTGCGCCGGGGCAAAATAATGTGGCGGCGGAGTGGTCAACCCTACTCTGCCATTTCGTTCCTCATTTTCGTTCCTCATTCCGGGCGAGGAGTACGCTCATGGCCGTTACATTCGATAACACTCCCTCGAAGCGCCCCCTCTCTCTACTCTTCGGTATTGGGGCGACCATCGGGCGGGCGGTCGATCGGGTGCCCCGCCTGATCCGTTTCGGCGCGGTCGGCACCGTCTGCGCCCTGTTCCAACTCGTCGTGCTCAGTGCGCTAAGGCATCTCCGGTTGGAATTGCACCTGGCGAACGCGCTCGCCTTCATCCTGTCCACGCAGCTTAACTTCGTGCTCAGTTCGCTGAGCACCTGGCGCGACCGTCGTGCGCCGAACCGCGCGCTCATGACGAGCGCACGATGGCTGGCCGGGTATAACGTGCTCGCCCTCGGTTCACTCCTGATCAATCAGATCGTCTTCGCGCTCGCGTTGCCCTTCACGTCGTATCTGCTCGCGGGCCTCGGCGGTATCCTGGCCGGGATGTTTCTGACCTATGCGATCAGCGGGCGACTCCTCTTTCGCCACTCACTGATAACCACCGCATAGGTGCCCCTGCGACGGTCCTTCGCTGTCGCTCGCACCCTCATCGATTGTTTATCCGGCTCCATCCAAGCCTTCAGTCGCTATCCCTAGAGTAGACGTTGGGTCGTGATGCACGATAGGCCGACCGTCGCTACTGCAAACCAAGTCGATACACGAAGGAGTACCGCCATGAGCACACACGTCGCACAGGGGGCATGGTTGCCGATCCCACCGTCGAGCGCTGGCGAAGGAGCCGACACCATGCCAGCGCTCGGCGCGGCACCGGCACCGAACGCCGCTGACGTCATCATCGAGGACGGGCCGGCCGCCGATCCGCGCTATCCGCACTTCCTGTCGCTGGTCCTCCCGGCGCACAACGAAGAGGGGAATATCGAGGCGGTGACCTGGGACGCGCTGGCGATCCTGCCGGAACACTTTCAAACGTTCGAGATCGTGATCGTCGATGACGGCAGCACCGACGCCACGCCGCGTCTCATCGATCGCCTCGCAGCCGACGATGCACGGGTGCGGGTGATCCATCACCCGCAGAATCGCGGCTATGGTGCGGCCCTGCGCTCCGGCTTCGCCACCGCGCGTGGCGACCGGATCCTCTTCATGGATGCCGATCGCCAGTTCGACATCCGCGAGGTCGCGAAGCTGGCCCCCCTGACCGCTCGCTACGACATCATCGCGGGTTATCGGTTGCGGCGCAACGATCCGTGGCGGCGGGTGGCCCTGGGTGCCGCGTTCAATACGGTCGTCAAGGTGCTCTTCGGCGTCTGGGTCCGCGACATCGACTGCGGCTTCAAGCTCTTCCGCGCCGACCTGCTGCGCGGATTGGAACTCCAGGCCCCCGGCGCGCTGCTGAACACCGAGATCCTGGCGCTGGCACATCGCCAGGGCGCGACCCTCGCCGAGGTGGGCGTGACGCACCACCCGCGCTCGGCGGGCGCGCAATCGGGCGGCAGCCCTCGCGTGGTCCTCCGGTCCCTGGGCGAGATGCTGCACCTCTGGCGTCGCCTCCGCGCCGACAACCTGACCCCCGAGCGTCCCGAACCGCGCGCGCTCGGGGTGTAGATCGGAGAATAACCGCGCTGATCAGCAGCGAGCGAGCACGTCTCGATACCGCCTCCTCCGCTCTCGAAACGGTGCCGTTAGCCGGGGCGCTGCACGCCCCGGCGGCGCAATCGCGCAGCTTCCGGGCGATCCTGGCCGCGCACTGGCAGCGACCGTTGCTGGTCGCCATCCTGGCGTTGTCGTCCGCCCTCAACTTCATCGGCCTGACCGGTGAAGGGTATGCCAACACCTACTATGCTGCCGCCGTCAAGAGCATGCTGACGAGCTGGCACAACTTCTTCTTCGTCGCCTTCGATGCGGGCGGTTTCGTCAGCGTCGATAAGCCGCCGCTCGGTCTCTGGTTGCAGACGATCAGCGCCAAATTCTTCGGCTTCAGCGGCCTGAGCTTGCTCCTGCCGCAAGCGCTGGCCGGGGTGGCGTCGGTCGCGCTCCTCTACTGGCTGGTGCGCCGTGCCTGGGGTCCGGCTGCTGGGCTGGTGGCGGCGCTTGCGCTTGCCGTGACGCCGATCAGCGCGGTAACGAGCCGCAACAACACCTCCGACACGGTCCTGGTGCTGGCCTCGCTCGGCGCGGCGTGGGGGAGCAGTCGCGCCGCCGAGCGCGGTAGCTTGCGTTGGCTCTTGCTCGCCGGGGTCTTCGTCGGCCTCGGGTTCAATGTCAAGATGCTGGAAGCGTATCTCGCCATCCCGGGGCTCGTGCTGGCCTATCTGCTCGGTGCGCCGCGCTCCTGGCGCGCACGGGTCGGGCACCTCGCGGCGTTTGGCTTTGTCACGCTGCTGGTATCGCTCTCCTGGATGGTCGCCGTTGATCTGACCCCGGCGAGCGCCCGACCGTACGTCGGCTCCAGCGGCACCAATTCCGCCCTCAGCCTGGCCCTCGGCTACAATGGCCTGAGTCGCCTGACCCTGGCGTTCCCGGCCGGTGTGCGCGAGTCGCTGACTTTTCTCCCCGGCAATCTCGATCTCGACGTCGCTCCGGCCTTCGCCCCGGGGATCGGCGATCCTGGCTTGCTGCGCCTCTTCAACGCTGGTCTCGCCGGGCAGGCGAGTTGGCCGCTGCCGCTCGCCGTGATCGGCCTGGTGGCCGGGGCGTTCGCGGTCCGCTGTCGGCTCCCGCTCGATCCGCGCGGGCAATCGCTGCTGCTGTGGGGCGGCTGGCTTCTCGGCACGGCTGGTTTCTTCAGTGTCGCGCGCTTTTTCCACCTCTACTACCTGACGATCCTCGGCCCGGGAATCGCCGCGCTTGTCGGTATCGGCGTCGCGGCGCTTTGGCGGGCGTGGCGCCGCGGCGGTGTCTGGACGCTCGCCCTTCCGCTGGCGCTGGTCGCGACGGCATTCGTGCAGTCTCGCATCCTGGCGAGCTATCCTCAGTGGAGCGCGCGACTGACGACCCCGCTCCTGATCATTTGCATCGGGGCTGCGGCGGCGCTCCTCCTCGCCCGGATCCGTCTGCGGTGTGGTCGCCTCGTCGGTCCGTCGCTGGTTGCGCTCGCGCTGCTGACCCTGCTCGCGGCCCCGACGACCTGGGCGGCAATCTCGGTCCAGGGTGGCAATGGGGGAGCCTGGCTCCCCGAGGCTGGCCCTGCGAACTCGATGAGCGGTAGTCGCGGTGGTAACTTCGCTCTCGGCGGTCAAGCTGGTGGCTTTCCTCCCGGTGGCGGCGTGCAGCAACGGGGAAATACGCCGCGCCCGAACGGTAATGCGGGCCAACAAGGCGCTGCGAGCACCTTCCCCGACGTGGTGGGCGGCAATCGCGGCGGTGGTGGCAACGGTCAGGCGATGACGTTCGCCGGGGCGCAGTGGAACAATCTGGATCCGCGGCTCGTGCAATACCTGGTCGCGAACCAGGGCAGCGCCACGTTCCTGGTGGCGACCCCGACCTCGTCCTATGCCAGCGTCTTCATGCTCGCGACCGATCAGCCCGCCCTGGCGCTCGGTGGCTATCAGGGCTGGGATCGGATCCTCACGCCGGAGCAGTTGGCGGCGCTGGTGCGAGCGGGGACCGTGCGCTTTTTTTACCTCAACGGCGCGGGCAGCACCGCGAGCTTCGGTGGTGCGACCACCACCACGCCATCAGGCGCGAATATCAACGTCGCCTCGCTCGATGCCACCGCCGATCTCAGCGTCTGGGTGCGGAGTAGCTGCACGGTTGTCCCCACCGCCACCTGGCAAGGGGTTGGCACCGCTGCCGCGACCACTCCGGGGACGCAGGGGCAGCAACTCTACGATTGCTCGGCGGTCGCGGCGAGATAAGGCGAAATAATCGGCAGCGTGATTTGGCGAATCGCGGCGTGGCGGGGAAGTTTCCCGCCACGCCTGTTCCATTTTTCGCGCCTGAAGCGTCGTGTCTGCTGTACCATGAACGCGGTGCTCCGTGGCTCACGGTTCAGGTAGCGCGCGTGAATCGAGATAGTCGGCGCGGTCGGTCCGCGCGAGAGCCCTAACGCTCACAGTACGAGGGAAGACGATCATGCGCCAAGCAACGCAATCGCGACAATGGTCCACACGCGCCGTCGCGCAGTCCCGCGCCAGGTTCGGGAACGCGGCAGCGGCGTTGCTGGCACCACTGGCGCAGCCTGCGGTCGCCGGTCTGGTCGCCCTGATCGTCTATTTGGTGCGGGCGCGTTTCGGCGCGGGTGGTTGGGAGCAGACACGCTACGCCTACTTCAACTGGCTCGCCGATGCCTTTCTCCACGGGCAACTCCATCTGCTGGTCGATCTGCCCGAGACGCGCGATCTGATCGCGAATGGCGGGCATCTTTATCTTTACTGGCCGCCGTTCCCCGCCGTACTGCTGATGCCGGTCGTGGCGCTCTTCGGGGTCGGGGCGAGTGACATCGTCTATACCGCGATCATCGGGGCGGCGACGGTGGCGCTGGTCGCCCGGCTCCTGGCGCTCCTCGATCGCCGTGGCATCGCCCCGCTCGACGCGCCGCGTCGCGCCATCCTCACGCTGACGATGGCGTTCGGCTCGGTACAGCTGATTCTGGCACCCGTTGGCACCGTCTGGTTCACGGCGCAGTTAATCGGCTGGGGCTGCGTCTTGCTGGCGGCGATCGCCGCTTTGTCTCTGCGTGGGCCGCTGGGCTATCTGCTGGTCGGCGTCGCGCTCGCTTGTGCTACCGGTACTCGCAATGCCCTCCTCTTCAACGGTCTCTGGATCGCGTTCTACCTCCTGCGGCGCGACCGGGACCGAACCTGGCGCTGGCGTCTCGGAGCGATCGCGGCGGGGCTGATGCCGGTTGGTATCGCGCTGGCGTTGCTTGGTTGGTACAACGTCGCGCGCTTCGGGAGCCCGCTGGAGATGGGCCTGCTGTGGCACAACATGAGCGACCTCTTCGCCGGGAACTTCGAGCAATACGGTATCTTCAATCTCCACTATCTGCCGACGAATCTCCGCTACCAGTTCCTCGCCTATACGGTATTCTCCGATGAACGCTGGCAGGGCGGCGGGATCTTCTGGATGACGCCGGTCCTGCTCGGCGTGTTTGTGGGCATCTGGCGCGGGCGACGTGATGGCCTGACCTGGGCGTTGCTGGCGAGTTGCGTGCTGATCTATATCCCGATCGGGTTGCTGCTCGGGAGCGGCTATCTGACGTTCGGGCCGCGCTATTTGCTCGATCTGATGGCCCCCCTCCTGATCCTCACCGCGCGCGGGATCCCTCGCTGGCCGCTGTGGTTGCTGTTCCTCCTGTTGGTGATCAGCGTCCTTACCTACGCCTATGGCTCGGCACTCTGGCTCGACCTTACCTATGCGGTACGCTGACGGGCGGTCGCTTGGCCGGAGGGTCACCGCCACGGCGCATCTGTTTAACGCATTCGAGGCTATGGTGCCGATCGTTCCCCGTACCCCCCACCATGCGCTGTGCCGAAACTTCCAGGAATCGGTCGGCGTTGACGATCTTTCGCGTCTCGTCGTGCAACGGTCGTTCTGATCTATCCTCACGCCTGAATCATCATTCTTAATCATATATTCATCATATGGGGCTATACTTGGCCCTGTGTTGCTCGATACCATACAGTAGATAGTTGTTATGGCGTATGGGCAGCGGTGAATTCGGCAGTAATGTCCATGAAATGTAGGAGTGGTATTGATGCTACGGAACAGTAAGCGCGGATTATCGGCTGCGATACTGCCGATACTTGTCCTCGCCTTGGTGGCGTGCGGTGGTGGGACGGCGACGCAAGCACCGACAAGTGCGGCGACCAGTATCCCCACTATGGCTGCGTCCCCTGCGGCCAGCGGCGGCACGGGTGGCGCGACGATTGCGCCGTCGGCCACTTCCGCAACGCGCACCGCGACCGGCGCTGGTGGTGGCACAGCCGTTGCAACCCGAACCGCCGGTGCCGCGGGTACCGCGACGGGCACCGCGCCCGCCTCGACCGCAACGCGGTCCACCGGTACGGCCACGACAGCGGGCGGACAGCGCTACGTAATCACCCCTGACACGTCGAAGGCGACCTATAGCGTGCAGGAAACGTTCGTGGGACGTGGCCTCGCGACGGCGGTGGGCTCGACGGGTACGATCGCCGGTGACCTGACGATCAACAAACGGAATCCCTCGCTCAGCACGATCGGCACGATTACCGTCGATATCAGCAAGCTGGCCTCGGATAGCGGTCAGCGCGACAACCGCATCCGTCAGCAGTGGTTAGAATCGGCCAAGTTCCCGACGGCGACCTTCGTGCCGAAGCGCCTGGCAGGGCTGCCGACCACCCCCTACACCGACGGCCAGGACCTGACCTTCACGATCGTCGGCGATCTGACGGTGCGTAACCTCACCAAGGAGGTCACCTTCGACGCCACCGGCAAGATCATCGGCACGACATTCACCGGCACGGCGAAGACCGGCTTCAACATGACCGACTTCGGCTTCGAGCCGCCGTCGATCGCTGGCGTCCTCAACTCCGAGAATGCCGTGGCGCTGACGATCACGATCGAGGCGAAGCAGGCGCAGTAATCGGCGGCGGGCTTGCCCTGTAGTGTCGCGGCGCAATCCTGGAATATGCGAAGCCCGGAGGCGTAGGTTGCGCCTCCGGGCCTGTGTTTTGCTGTAGCGAGCGGTCGGCTGACGAGGAGCGAGGTCGGCGTCAGCGAATGCAATACCTATGCGGGTGCCGCCACGTCGGGATTGCGAGGCTGCACCTCCGCGGGATGGGGGCTTGTTGTCCTACCGAAGCGAGGGCGGCTCTTTCAGCGCGACCCCAGCACGGCCCTCATGCGCTGCCGATCGTTCGGCGGCTACCACGCCCGGGCTCGAAGCTTCGGGCGTTGTCGGTGGGGTTGGGGCGAGCGGTAAGGTCACGATAAATGTCGTCCCTTTGCCCACCGTACTCCGGGCGCTGATCGTGCCGCTGTGCGCTTCGATGATCGCCCTGGCAATCGCCAGGCCCAACCCATTACCGCCACCATCGGCCCGACGGGCGCGCGACTTGTCGCCGCGATAGAAACGCTCGAAGAGGCGCGGCAAATCCTCCGGCGCGATCCCCGCCCCATCATCGGTCACCTCGATCTGCGCGGCGTTGCCACGGCGCGAAGCGTGTAATTCGATCGTGCCGCTGGTGGTGGTGAACGCGACCGCATTGCCGGTCAGATTGAGGAAAACTTGTTTCAGCTTGTCGGCATCGCCCTCAATTGGGAGCGGGCCATCGGTGCGCCAGCGTACGGTGCGCTCCCCGGCGAGGTAGCGCGTTTGCTCGCCCACCTCGCTCACAACCGCGTTCAGATCGAGCGGGCGCTGATTGAGGGTGGGGTGGGCATCGAGTCGCGAGAGGGTCAGCAGATCGCCGACGAGCCGCGAGAGGCGTTCGATCTCGCGATGGGCCGAGCGGAGGGCGCGTTGTGTCGTCTTCGTGTCGCCCCGGTCAACCCCCAGCAGCAGCATCTCGATCAGGCCGCCGAGCGCGGTCAGCGGCGTGCGGAGTTCGTGTGAGGCGTCGGCGACGAATTGCCGCTGCGCCCGCAGGGTCCCTTCCAATTGGTCGACCATGCTGTCGAAGGCCGTGGCGAGCCGACCGATCTCGTCACGCCCGCTGAGCAGGTTGGTGCGCTGGCTGAGGTCCCCGGCGGCGATCTCCTCGCTCGTCGTCGTCATCCGCGCCAGCGGTTTCAGCGCCGCCCGCGTCACCGGGACGCCCAGCAGCGCCCCGAGCGCGACCGCGCCGAGGACGCCGATGATCAGGACCAGCCGCAGGCGGGCCAGCAGATCATCCGCCGCCGCGAGCGAGGTGGTGAGTTGCAGCACCCCGGCCGTCGTCTCGTTGATCTGGAACGGTTGGAGGATGACCAGCCGGTGTTCATCGTTGTCGGTGAGATTGGCGGGGGGGACGCTTTGACCGGCAAGCACCAACCGGACATTGTTCGGATCGGCGGGCGGGGCGGTGGGACGACCGTTATATGGCACCGCCGTGGCGAGGATCGTCCCATCCGGGCCGATGATCTGCACCGTGGTGTCGCGCGAGGAGATATTTTTCGCCAGTTCAGCCAGGCGAAGTGGCTCGTAGCCGCCACCATCATTGCCGCGCCGTGGCATCGGGCCGCCGGGTGGTTTGGCGCTCGCTTGCAGGCGGCTGGCGGTATCTTTGATCAGGAAATCCTGGACCTGTGCGTAGAGGACGACCCCGAGCGAGGTCAATACCGCCGCGAGGATCGCCACATAGAGGGCGGTCAGACGCCAACTGAGGGAGATGTCACGTATTCGCTGGCGCATGTCAAGCTCTCAAGACGTAGCCGACACCACGCACGGCCTGGATAAGCTTCGGGGGACGGTCGCCCATCTTCTCGCGCAAAGCGCCGATGTGGACATCGATGACATTGCTGTCCCCGACAAAGGTGTAGCCCCATAAACGGTTCAGGATCGTCTCGCGGGGGAAGACCTGACCGGGATGGGCGAGCAGGAGTTCCAGCAGATCGAACTCGCGCGGCGTGAGATCGACCGGTTGCCCCGCCCGCGTCACCTCGCGCGTGCCGCGATCGAGGGTCACGTCGGCCGCCTTGAGGACGCGGTGCAAGACGATGTCCCGGCGACGGAGGACAGCGCGGATCCGCGCCAGCAGCTCCTGGAAGCGGAACGGCTTCGGCACATAATCGTCGGCACCGGCATCGAGACCGGTGATCCGCTCGTCGGTTTCGCCCTTCGCCGTGAGCATGATGATCGCCACGTCGCCCTTCGCGCGTAAGCGGCGGCAGACCTCGACACCGTCGAGGCCGGGGAGCATCCAATCGAGGAGGACGAGATCGGGCCGGAAGCGGTCGGCGGCGGCGAGGGCGCTCGGGCCGTCGGAGGCGGTTTCCACGGTGAAGCCCTCATAGCCGAGCCCCATGCCGAGGAATTCGAGGATCGTCTCCTCGTCGTCCACCACCAAGGCGCGTACCTGGCGTTCGTTGCTTGTCTCGTTGGGTTCGCGCACCGCTGCCTCCTCCTGGCTCGCTGTCGATCATGCTAGCGAAAGCTTGTCCACCCGCCACTCTCGTAAGTATCGCACCGATCGATGAAGGATTGATGAACATTGCATGTGGTCAAGGTTAAGGGTATGCGACTCGTCGGTCGCCGAGTGCGAGTGTCAG
>DATCMP010000031.1:0-3556 GCA_036563365.1 Thermomicrobiales bacterium | reverse complement strand
AGGGAGATACCGACCGGGAGATGATACCAGTACCCGGCGAGCATCTTGATCCCGACGAAGGTGAGGACCGCCGAGAGCCCGATCTTGAGGTAGTGGAACTTGTCGACCGCGCCGCGCAGGATGAAGTAGAGCGACCGCAAGCCGAGGATCGCGAAGACATTCGAGGTGAAGACGATGAACGGGTCGGTGGTGACGGCGAAGATCGCCGGGATCGAGTCGACCGCGAAGATCAGGTCGGTCGTCTCGACCATGATCAGGACGACGAAGAGCGGCGTCGCCAGCAGTTTGCCGGCGTGGCGCACGAAGAAGCGATCCTCGTCGTAGTTGGGCGTCACCGCGACGAAGCGGGTGAACAGCTTGACGACCGGATTGCTCTCCGGGTGGACCTCCTCATCCTGGTGGAAGGCCATGCGGATCCCGGTGAAGACGAGGAATGCCCCGAAGACATAGATGATCCAGTGGAAGCGGTCGATCAGGGCCGCGCCGAGGCCGATCATGATGCCGCGCATGACCAATGCGCCCAGGATGCCCCAGAATAACACCCGGTGTTGATAGGCTGGCGGCACCGCGAAGAAGCTGAAGATCAGCACGAAGACAAAGATGTTGTCCATGCTGAGCGAGTATTCGATGATGTAGCCGGTGACGAACGCGAGCGCCTGTTCGCTGCCGTTACGGAGCCACAACCCGACGGCGAAGAGCATCGCGAGGGTGATCCAGACAGCGGTCCAGGTGCCCGCCTCGCGGATCGATACGGTGTGGGACGTGCGGTGAAAGACGCCGAGGTCGATCGCGAGCATCGCCACGACGAAAAGCAAGAACAGCGCGTAAGGCAATATGGCTTGCCAGTTCAAGGCCCAGCCTCCTGGTTAGCGAGGCCGTGGGGGCCGGGAAAACGCAAAAAGACCCCACGGCAACGAGTGTCGTGGTGGTCTTGCTGTCGGTGCCGCTGCACCTACCGGTAGGCCGAGAGCGACGAATCGCTCTGTCTTGACGACCTATCGGCCCGCACTCGGAAGCGCGGGTGGCTACTCCCCAACCATGGGGGAGCATAACGCACCGCTCATAGCCTGTCAAGGGTGTCGGCTATCCGACAGTACAGGGAGGAGGGGGGAGTCTTTGTGAGGCGTAAGGTTCCCCCGCGCATTTCAGCGTAAGGTCATTGTTCGCAAGTGGAAGAATTTTCTGATTACGGGCTCGTTGAACTGCATGAAGACGGTGCAGTCATCGCAATATGCTACGCTTGCAGTATGGCGTGCCACCGCCACAGGCGGCGCATGGCGGGCAACGTGGCAGATTCGGCGAGGAGGCTTCGATGCAACTGCCGATCATTCAAGGGGTCATCGCGCGGAGGCTCCTGGTCAACTATCGGGTCGTGCCGGATGTGATCGCGCGGCTCCTCCCCGCGCCATTCCGCCCGAAGCTGGTGGACGGGATGGCGATCGCCGGGATCTGCCTCATCCGCCTCGAAGGGGTGCGTCCGCGCCACTTCCCCGCGATGGTGGCGATCAGCTCGGAGAACGCCGCTCACCGGATCGCGGTCGAGTGGGGCGAGGGCACAACGGCACGGGAAGGGGTTTTTATCCCGCGTCGCGATAGTAATTCCCGCGCGAATGCGCTCCTCGGTGGGCGACTCTTCCCTGGGGAGCAGCACCACGCGCGCTTCACCGCGAACGACGAGGCCGAACGGTTGACGCTCGACATCGCGAGCGACGACGGCGCGGTGCGCGTCAGCCTCGCCGGGCACCCCGCCGAAACGTTGCCCGCCACGTCGATCTTTCCCTCGGTCGCGGCGGCGTCGCGGTTCTTCGAGTTGGGTGCGCTGGGGTATTCGGCGACGCGCGCTCCGGGCCGCTTCGATGGGATGGCGCTGCGGAGCGAGGGCTGGCAGGTCGCGCCGTTCGCGATCGAGCGGGTCGCGTCGAGCTTCTTCGATGATCCGCTGCGATTCCCGCCGGGGATGGCGACCCTCGACTGTGCGCTGATCATGCGCGGCATCCGCCACGAGTGGCACGGTCGGGGCCAACTTTGTGCGCCGGAATCGGTTGGTGATGAAGCGACCCTCGCCGCGGCACGATGAGTGACAGGCCGCAGGCAGAATCGTCCGAGGGTGCCGCGCGTCCTTAACCGGTGGCCGCTGCGGCGTGCCACAGATCGTCGGCGCGTTCGAGGTCGCCCTGGACCGCCGCGCGGGCTTCGTCATCGAGCGGGATTGCCCGCGTCCTTTCGATCAAGGCTGTTGCTCCGGGAAGATCACCCAGGCTGACCGCCAGTTCGGCCCGGTAGACGAGCGCCGCGATCAACTCTGCGATGGTCGCTGACCCCACACGGGCCAGGGCTTTGTCGAGGAGGTTCGCGGCGGCTTGCGGGTCGTCTTTTGAGTCGCCGAGTATCCCCGCCGCGTGCAACGCGGTAGCCAGCGCCGAGCGCTTCGGCTTCTGTGGGCGCGGCGCGTCGGTGTCGGTCGTCACCCGCGCCCGCTCGTGGATACGGAGCCAATTGCCGCCGGGATCGATCAGCGCGAAGCCGACGATATTGCCCTGCTTTTTCCATGGTCGGGTGAGGCGCGGGATACCGCTCGTCGGGACCTTGCCGTACAACCCTCGCAGGCCATCGCGGAACGCCGCGTAGAGTGCGTCGGCATCGGGGACGCCGATCAGGCACGACCCATACGAATTGGCGGGGATGAACCCGTCCATCGAGAAGAAGTGCAGTTCCAGATCTTCGCGCATCACGATCAGGTAGCCGTTGGGGCGTTGCTGTCGATAGGTCGTGCGGAAGCCCAGCGCCTCGTAGAAGCCGATCGTTTCTTCGATCGTGGCGCAGGGGAGCAGCGGTGTGGTGATTTCGCCGACCATCGGTGGGGCTTCCCAGGATACACGGCATTATGAGCGGCGGTGACGATGACGGTATGCGGCTTGGGGCCGTGTACCATGCCAGTCCGAAATGTGAGCCGTTATTGCTGCTGTTCCAGGCGTTGCAGGTATTCCGCGATCTCAATGCTCGCCTCGCGCGCCGCGCCGAAGTTGGCCGAGCGGCGCGACAACGCCGCGACCACCGCCTCTTTGCCGACGTCCGTCAGCGCGATGATCTGCGGGGCGCGCGGCAGGCGGAACCGCGTGTGGTCGTGGAAGGTGAGGGTCACGATCGAGGCGAGCGCCGTGCCGTCGCTCGCCTCGATCGTGCTCCACATCCAGCGTTGCTCGTCGTCCTGCGTCGGCACGCCCCACTCGCGCGAGATCGCGAAGTCGCCGGGGAGGCTCGGCGTGGCGTGTAGGCCCGCGCTGCGGAGTTGGCGGTGAATCGGACTGAACAGGAGGGTGAGATGGGTCCCGTAGGCCATGTCGCCCGCCTTGTCATAGGCGTCGCGCAGCTTCTCGTTGTGCTCGTGCAGCAGCGCCTCCCAATGCGTCGCGATGTGCGCCTCGATCGCGCGGCGATCGCGCGGATGTCTTGCCCGGTGCCGATAGTGGGGGCCGCTTGTGGTGGGCGGCGCGCGAGGCGATCTTCGACCGCTATTTCGACCCCGCGCGCTACCCGACGATGGTTGCCGTGGAAC
>DATCMP010000012.1:0-7096 GCA_036563365.1 Thermomicrobiales bacterium | reverse complement strand
CGGGTGCCGCCCTCAACATGCGTGAGTGAAGCGCCGGAACACAGCGACACAGGTCCGTGGAAGACGGCGCTGTCCCAAAGATCGACGCGGGGCGCACTCAGCGAAATACAGAGGGGGCGTTTCAGCCAGGCCCCATGAGCTTATGTCGCCTTGCCCGGCCGCTACGCATGGGGCGGCGGCACATGCTATACTCGGGATTTGTATGCGCTGTACGCGGAATTCCTTGTATAGAGAGAGACTCACCGTCTGAGCGATTACCGGTGAGAGGTCAGTGAGGGAAAGGACATGGCGCTACCGCAGCCCGACAACCGGACCCGGAAACGACGCGTGGTGATCGCCGATGACGAGTCGATTATCCGGCTCGATCTCGGGGAGATGCTGGTCAGCCTGGGCTACGAAGTCGTTGGCGAGGGCAGCGACGGGGCCATCGCCGTCGAGCTGGCGCAGAAGCTGCGCCCCGATCTGGTCATCATGGATATCAAGATGCCCGGCATGGATGGTATCACGGCGGCGCAAGAACTGACGCGGGCGAAAATCGCGCCGGTGCTCCTCCTTACGGCGTACAGCGAGCAGCATCTCGTCGAGCGCGCGAAAGAGGCCGGGGTCGTCGCCTATCTGGTCAAGCCGTTCCGCGAGGCCGAACTGTTGCCATCGATCGAGATCGCTCTGGCGCGTTTCGCCGAGTTCCAGACGGTCGAAAAAGAGGTCAGTTCGCTTAAAGAGGCGATCGAGACGCGCAAGGTGGTCGAGCAGGCGAAGGGGATACTGATGGAAGGGCAGGGGCTGAAAGAATCCGAAGCCTTTCACCGTATCCGCAAGGCCAGCATGGACACACGCAAGTCGATGCGCGAAATTGCCGAGGCGATCCTGCTCACCAACCAGCTGGAGAAATCGTCGTAGCTACCTGGCGATGCCGAATAACCTATCGACGGCACCAGCATACCGACGCCACGAACATCATGGGCGAATAGCGCGATTAGTGGTCGGCACATTAGCAATTGAATAGGCCACGATACGCTGCCCGGTTTATCAAGGCTGGTGCTTTATCCAGCACGATAAACCGAGCAGTAGGACCTTTTTCTCCGCAACGATCGAGGAGATGGGGGATTTTCGCTTCGATCAGGTCAGCGGCTTCGGCATTGCGCGATCGAAGGAAAATGAGCCGATAACGCTAAGGTGGGAGCGGATCGTCGCGATCCACTCTTTCACCCGAGCCTCCACCAACCGCTCTCTATGCGACTTTCCGCAGCCATTGCTACGGCGTATCCGGTGGATGCTGTGTTGCCCGCCGCCACGAATATATGGCACGAAGAGATCGCCATGAACGCGCGATCGACTCCGCCCTATATTCGCTCGGGCAAGCGCCTCGCCAGCCGAAAGAAAGGAGCCGACCGCTCGATGCCGCACATCTTCGCCGGCGCTGACCGCCAACAAATCGACCCCGAAGTGCTCGAAGCATTCAAGACGTTGCCCGATGACTTCTGGGTTTTTGCCGAATTTACCATGAGTCGCAATATCGATTGGTTTGTGATCCATCCCAATGCCGATGGGACGTTGGCGTTGATTGTGATCGAACTAAAACGGACCGGTTTACCGCTTGCCGGGGACATCAACAATGTTTGGAAGCAGTGGACGCCCGAGGGATGGCGCGATCTCGTCCTCAGCGGCCCATATCGCAACTATTATTGGCAGGCGGTCGAGGCAGCGAATACGCTGAAAGAGTGGCTTTGGAACAACCAACGGCGCTTTCGTTTAAGGCAGGATCTCCTCACGCAAGATGCCTTTAAGGTCTGGCCGGACTTGCTTATCCTCAGCCCGCAAGGGATTAATCATCAGCTACCCTTGCAACCACCGAATAATTTCGGGAAGTTCATCTTCACGCTCAGCGATTGCCTGCGTCACATCACCACCTGGAAATCGCGCCAACTTTCGCTGGTCCCCCTCGTCGATGAAGAACTGCTACGCCTGGCCGAAGCGCTGGGCCTGGAGCGGGTTTGGCCGCTCGCCCGGCCGCAAGACTACGACAGTCTTGCGGCTCGCATCCAACACCTGGAAGAACGGATGCGGCGCCTGGAGGCGACGCTCGATGGGTACGCCCATTTAAGTGCCTCCCCACCGCCACCCGGTCACGAACGGCTTATCGCATCGCCTCCGGCTCCTAGCCGCTACCCGAATGGAATAGCGACAGTGAGCGGGTCGGGCCAGACGTTCGCAACGGGGGTTTTTGTCCCGAACAAGCGACAGGCTTCAGCATCGCGACCACTGGGTGACGGCGGTGATTCAGTTTCGCCATCGTTGGAACTGGCTTTCAGCTGGATCGAACAGTATCTGCGCCAGCACGACCACAACCAGCCGTTGCGCCTCGCCGATCTCGGGAATGGTTTGAAGAACCGCCACAATTTCGATGCGCGGAAGCACTTCGGTCTGTCGCTCACCGCGGTGCTCAATCAATTGGCGGAGACCGGCCGGGTCCGGCTAAGTTATCGCGATCGTGTCCCCTATGTTTCGCTTCCGCACGATAGCTTGCCGGAGGGCTACGACCAGGTGGCGAACGAGACGGGCGAGCGAACAAGCACCGTCAGGCCCATCGCGCCCGAGCCGCCCGTGCACGCCCCTGTCGAGTCGCCCCCGGTGCGGCAGAAGCTCGGCAAGGATGGGATGATGGTCGCGGTGCAAATCATCGCGGCGGTTGAAGATCTCGCCGGAGGGCGGGTGGCCCAGACCGCTTCGTTCTTGAAACATCTGCGCGAATCACTGCCACTCAGCGGCGTACCGGCGTTGAGCAATGGTGAGGCTAATCGACTCCTGCGCGAGGAATTTGTCGCCCTAGGTTATCTGAAGGTTGTTACCGTACACGATATTGATCTGACCACCGGCGATCTGTACACCACAGACGGCTATCGCCTCAACCGTGAGCATCCAGCGGTACAAATCATGCTCGATATGGGGACACCATCGCTGAAACCCGAAGTAGAGATTCGGACGTTCGCGGTGATGCAACAAGAGGCATCGCTCCATCCATAGATGGTTTACTCATCCGATGCTCGCGGCGTCGGCGAATGTAAATTGCCGATAGGCAAGAAGACTCAGCGGGCGCTGCCACCGCGCCCGCAACCGAATGAGAGGATCCGATAATGATCGCGAGATTACCCCTCACCGAGGCGGCCTGGGAGATCGGCCCGCAGGTTGTCGCCGATCGGCGTTATCTCCATCAGCACCCTGAACTCGGTTTCCAGGAGGAGAATACCGCGCGTTTCGTTGCCGAGAAGCTCCGCAGTTTCGGGATCGAGACGCAGACCGGCGTCGCCAAGACCGGCGTCGTCGGCCTGTTGCGCGGGGGCCAGGCGGGCAGAACGGTGCTGCTGCGCGCCGACATGGACGCCCTGCCGATCGACGAACTGAACGACGTCCCTTACAAATCGCAGGCCCCTGGCGTGATGCACGCCTGCGGGCATGATTCGCATACCGCCATGCTGCTCGGTGTTGCCCGCCTCCTCTCGGAACGTAGGGCGGAGATCAAGGGGACGGTGAAGTTCATTTTCCAACCATCTGAGGAGGTGCCGCCGGGTGGCGCGAAACCGATGATCGAAGCGGGGGTGCTCGAGAACCCCCACGTCGATGCGGCCTTCGGCGTACACATCGGCCAGGACCTCCATGTTGGGACGATCGGCGTCTGCGCCGGGCCGACGAATGCCGCTTCCGACGGTTTCGTTGCCACGATCAAGGGGATCGGGGGACACGCGGCACGCCCGCACGGCGGCGTCGATCCGATCGTGGTCGCGGCCCAGTGCATCGGCGCACTGCAAACCCTCGTCAGCCGCGAGGTCAACCCGTTGCGCCAGGCGGTCATCACCGTCGGCTCGCTCCACGCGGGGACCGTCGCCAACATCATCCCCGAAGAAGCGATCATGAAGGCGACGGTACGCACCTTCGACGAAGCGGTGCGCCAGCGCCTTGCCGAGCGGATCCCTGCGCTGATCAAGGGGATCGCCGCCGCGATGCGGGCGGAAGCGGAGGTCCAGTATCGCTTCGGCTACCCGGCCCTGGTCAACGACGCGGCGATGACCGATCTTGTGCGCGAGGCGGCGCGCGAGGTCGTCGGCGCGGAGAAGGTAATCGAGCGCGAACCGGGGATGGGCGGCGAAGATATGGCTTATTTCCTGCAGCATGTCCCCGGTTGCTTCTTCAGGATCGGCTCGCGCAACCCCGAGCGCGGGCTGACCTACGGCCACCATCACCCGCGCTTCGACATCGACGACGAGGGTGCGCTGCCGATCGGGGTTGCGGCTATCGCCGCCGTCGCCCTCCGTTTCCTCAACAGGGAAGGATGAGCGTGCCGGTGGACGGGTACTGGATCCGGTCGATGCTCGGCGTACACCTTGCCTTAATCCGTCAGGGATGGCATTGTACCCGTCAGGATACTGGCGATCGGCACCAGCAATCATGGCGGGGGAAGGCGCGATGAAACTTGCCGGGAAGATCGCGCTGGTCACCGGTGGCGGGCGCGGCAATGGTCGGGCGATCGCCCTGGGCCTGGCGCGCGAGGGCGCGGATATGGCGATCGGCTATATTCGCGACGAGGAGGCTGCGCGCGAGACGGCGGCGGCGATCGCCGCGCTCGATCGCCGCGCGATTGTCGTGCAGGGCGATGCCGCCGACGCGGCAACGGCGGCGCGCCTCGTCGGCGAGACGGTGCGCGCCTTCGGGCGGATCGATGTGCTGATCAACAATGCGGGGATGTTGCAGCGCACCCCTTTCCTCGACATCGCCGAGGAAGAGTGGGATCGGGTGCTCGATACGAACCTGAAAGGGTCATTCCTGATCGGGCAGGCGGTCGCGCGGCAGATGGTCGCGCAAGGGGGCGGGGGCAAGATCATCAATATCTCCTCCCTCAATCAGTTCAACGCCGGCCTGAACGTCGCCCATTACGCCGTCTCCAAGGCCGGTGTCGGGATGTTAACCAAGGCGATGGCCCTCGAACTGGCCCCGCACGATATCCGCGTCAACGCCATCGCGCCGGGGCTGATCGAGACCGACATGAATCGGCAGGACATCGCGCGCGACGAATTCCGCGAGGGGCGACTGGCGCGGATACCCCTGAAGCTGATCGGGCGCCCGGATGATCTCGTCGCCATCGCGACCCTGCTCGCCTCCGATGACGCGCGGCTGATCACCGGCGCGACGTTCAGCATCGATGCCGGGGCCGGTATTTCGTAACCGGTACGGCGCGGGCCAGCCAAGGAATGAGGAGCGACCCGAAGGTGAAGCGATGAGCCCGACCGCGCACCCGCCGACAGCCGCCCTATTCCGCCGTGGGGCGCGCACGGTGATCGGTGTTATCCACCTGGCGGCATTACCGGGCGCGCCGGGCTGGGGCGGCGACTTCGCGGCGGTGCTGGATCGGGCGCGCACCGATTTGCTGGCGCTGGCGGCGGGTGGCGTGGATGCGGCAATCATCGAGAATTTCAGCGACGTGCCCTTTCGCCCGGGGGTCGTCGAGCCCGAAACGGTCGCGGCGATGGCGCGTGTCGTGACCGAGTTACGACCGCTGACCGCCCTGTCGTTGGGGGTTAACGTCTTACGCAACGACGCGGCGGCGGCGCTGGCGATCGCGGCGATCTGTGCTGGAGGGCAGACCTTCATCCGGGTCAACGTTCATAGTGGTGCGATGCTGACCGATCAGGGGATCATCGAAGGACGCGCCGATCGGACGCTGCGCCGTCGCCGGGAGCTCGGCACCCCGGTCGCGATCCTCGCCGATCTGCTGGTGAAGCACGCCGCGCCGCTCGGCCCGCAGACGATCGAGGAGGCGGCGCGTGACGCGACCGAGCGCGGCCTCGCCGATGCCGTGATCGTCACCGGATCCGGCACCGGCGAAGCGACGGACCTGGGCGATGTGCGCCGCGTGCGTGCCGCCCTGCCCGACACGCCGATCCTCGTTGGCAGCGGCGTCACCGCCGAGACGGTGCGCGAAACGTTCACCATCGCCGATGGCGTGATCGTCGGCACCAGCTTCAAGGTCGGGGGGCAAACGACCGCCCCGGTCGACCTGGAGCGCGTGAAGCGATTTGTCGCGGCGGCGAAAGGCTAACTATCCGACCCACACGGAGATGGTGGTAGCCGCTAACACAAGGGATTGGCTGATTGGCTGCGCCGATCACCACGATAGAGGTATCCGCCGGTAACTGTACAGGCGGAAGATGGACACAGGAGTGTAAGGATGCAAGGACTCGAAGGGATCTATGTGATCGTCTCCACGCCATTCGATGAGCAGGGGCGTGTGGACGAGGGGTCGTTCGCCACATTACTCGACGCCACGGTTGCCGCCGGGGTGCAGGGGATCACCATTCTCGGCGTAGCCGGCGAAGCGCCGCGCCTCAGCGATGCCGAGCGTGAACGGTTGACCGGCGTGGCGATGAAAACGATCGCCGGGCGGATCCCGGTCATCGTCGGCGTCTCCCACGATGGCACCGCCGTCACGATCGAGCGCACGCAGGCGGCGCGCGCGGTCGGCGCGGCCGGGGTGATGATCGCGCCGCCGAATTTCAGCAAGATCGGCAAGGGATTGATCGAGCATTACCGCCAGATCGGGATCCAGGGCGGCTTACCGATCGTCCTGCAGGATTATCCGCTGGTCAATGGCGTCACCATGTCGCCGCAATTCATGGCCGAGATGGTCCAGGCGGTGCCGGAGATCGTCACGATCAAGCTGGAGGATATCCCTACCGCGTCGCGGATGCGGCAAACCGCTGCCGCGCTGCCGCAGGGCCGGATCACCTTCCAAGGCGGACTCAGCGGCGTCTGGCTGCTCGATGAGTTACGCGCGGGGGCGAGCGGCGCGATGACCGGCTTCCCCTATCCCGAAATTTTGGTGGAGATCTGGCGAACCTTCAGCGCTGGCGACGAGGCGGGGGCCGCCGCGCTCTACTATCGCTATCTGCCGTTGATGCTGCTCGATGGTCAGCCGGGCACCGGCGTCGCCGCGCGCAAAGAGATCCAGGTCCGGCGCGGCCAGATCAAACACGCGACCGTCCGCGCGCCCGGCCTCAGCCTCGACCCCGCCGCCAAGCGCGATCTGCACGCGCTGGTCGACACC
>DATCMP010000884.1:0-17470 GCA_036563365.1 Thermomicrobiales bacterium | reverse complement strand
CGGGTGCCGTCGTCAGCTTTTCGGCAGGCGCTTGAAGAGTTCGGTGTAGACGCGGAAGCCACGATCGAAGTTTTCCAGGCGGAAGAACTCGTTGGGGCCGTGCAAATTCTCGTCTGGCATCTCCCAGGCCAGGAAGATCGTGTCGAGGCCCAGGTCGGTCTTGAAGAATTCGGCGACCGGTAACGTCCCGCCGAGCCGGACCATGTATGGATCGCGCCCATACTCCGCGCTCATGATCTCGCGCGCGGCGAGGAGCGCGGGGTGCTGCGGGTCGATCGCGTAGGCGCGCGAGGAACCGGCCGTGGGGTTGATCGTGATGGTGACCCCCGGCGGGGTATGGGTCGCGACGTGGCGGCCGATCGCCGCGATGATCGCGCCGGGGTCCTGGTCGGGGACGAGGCGGCAGGTAATCTTGGCGTGCGCCTCGGCGGGGATCACCGTCTTCGACCCCTCGCCCTGGAAGCCGCCCCAGATCCCGTTCAGGTCGAATGTCGGGCGCGCCCAGTTGCGCTCCAATGGCGAGTATGCCGGGTCCCCGACCGGGCCGGGGATACTGAGGCCACGACCGTACTCGGCCTCGTCGAACGGCACGGCGGCGATCTCAGCGCGCTCGATCTCGGTCAATGGCCGCACGTCATCGAAGAAGCCGTCGATCGTAATCCGCCCATCGGCATCCTTCATACTCGCCAGGACTGTTGCCAGGGCACCGAGCGGGTTCGGGGCCATCCCACCGTGCAAGCCGGAGTGGATGTCGCCGTTCGCGCCGCGGGCGTCGAGCTGCACCCCGGCTAAGCCCTTCGATGCGAGGACCAACGATGGCTGTTCGTGGCTCCACATCCCGCTGTCGGCGCTGATCGCCACGTCGGCGCGGAGGCGATCGCGGTGGGCGGCCAGGAGCGGTCGCAGATTCGGCGAGCCGATCTCCTCCTCGCCCTCGAAGAGGAAGATCAGTCCGAGCGGCGGCTGGCCCGCGAGTCGCCCGAATGCTTCCGCGACCGCGACCGGGATCAGCAGGTTCCCCTTGTCGTCGCTGGCCCCGCGCGCGTAGAGCCGCCCATCGCGCTCGTGCGGCTCGAATGGCGGCGTTTCCCATTCATCGAACGGATCGGCGGGTTGCGTGTCGTAATGGGCGTAGATCAGCGCGGTCGGCGCATCGGGATCGGCGGCGGGCCACTCGCCCAGCACGACCGGATGACCGTCGGTTAGCAGCACCTCGACCTTCGGCACCCCGGCGGCGTGGAGGCAGGCGGCGACCCATTCCGCCGCGTTGACCATATCCGCGCGGTGTGCCGGGAGGGCGCTGACGCTGGGGATACGGATCAGATCCCCCAACTCGCCGATCAGTCGCGCGCGATTCGCCTCCAACCAGTCGAGGAATTGTTGATTGCCGTTATCGCCCGCATCAGCGGTCATCTTTGCCTCTTTTCATCGTTCTCGCGTGTTGGTTTCGCGTCCGCACGCATTATACGGCACGCCACAATACGCGCATCTCGCCGCGCCGCGCGAGTCAAGGCGATGGCACGGGTGCGGTCTGTCGCCGTTGTCGGTCGCGAGCGCGGGGCGGCAATGATGATCGGTCGTACTCTTGCGGCTGCTTACCCGAGCGGCAGGCTCACCCGAATGCCCGCTAGATCGCGTGCGGACGGGCCGTTCGTCTCGCCCCCGGCCATGTAGGCTGCCTGTTGCTCGCGCACGGCGACTGGCACGGTGGGGGCGGGGTGCATCGTCACTAACCCATCGCGGTGGAGGGTGGCGACGAGATCGTAGAGCCAGGGGCGATCGGCGGGCGAGTAGTCGGTCTTGATTTGCGGCCCGAGCGCTTCGAGATCCATGCCCGCGTTGCCCTGCTGTGCGCCCAGGATTCGTAGCGTCTGGCCCCGAAAGTAGCGCGCGGTGCTGGTGAATGGGGTCGCAGCGCCACTTGCCTTGGCCGTGCGACGGCGCGTTCCCTGCTGCTCTGCAAGGGCGGTGGTGATCGTCGGTGCCGCGAGGCAGATCGACCGTAACGGGCAGATCAGACAGGCCGGTTTGCGCGCCGTACAGATCGCTGAGCCGAAATCCATCAGCGCCTGATTCCAGTCGTAGCCGCGCCCGACGGGGACGACCTCTTCGGCGAGCGCCCAGAGTTGCCGATCATTCAGCAGCGGCTTCGGGGCGTCCGCGCCGATCAGGACGCGGTGGAGGACGCGCTTTACATTCGTATCGAGGACCGGCACATCCTGTTCGTAGGCGAAGCAGGCGACCGCTCGCGCTGTGTAATCGCCGATCCCCGGCAGCGAGCGCAAGGTCGCCACGTCGCTCGGCATCCGCCCGCCAAATTCGGCGACGACGTGGCGGGCAACGGCCTGGAGCCGGATAGCGCGGCTGTTATAGCCGAGGCCGGACCATTCGCGCAGGACATCGGCGGTTGGCGCGGCGGCGAGTGCTTCGAGGGTGGGGAACCGTTCGAGCCAGGCGAGCCAGCGCGGCAGGACGCGCGGCACCTGCGTCTGCTGCAGCATCATCTCCGAGAGGAGGATCTTGTACGGATCGCGCGTACGCCGCCAGGGGAGATCGCGCCGGTTGACGGCGTACCAGGCGAGCAAACCGTCTTGCAGGGAGCTGATACGCGCGGGTTCGGTGCTTGTCGGGCCTGGATCGATTGGTTGGCGCTCGTCGGTTGGGGTACTCGTCACGCACTCGCCTCGCGTCGTCTATACACCGCCTGCCGGTCAAAGCGGGCCTGCGGCCTAACCTTGCAAACCCTCGACTATCCCCTCTCGGGCGGGTAGAACCACGATCAAATGTCGCGGCGTTGCCTATGGTATACGCGACGTGGATCGATTTGTTAACCGCGTGTTAACAGCGTTCGTTCGCCGGTTTTCTCGGCCTTACCGATCGTTCGATCGGGCCAATCCAGATCGAATGGTCGATGGTGTTTGACCCACGCGATCAAGTATACTTTGGACTGTGGCAACTAGGGTAGAAGTGGCCGCGTCAGCGCGCGACGGTGTGTGAACGGTGTCGTTGTATGGGGCGTGATTGACGTTCAGCAGTCTGCTTCTGCGTAGCACCGTTGGTCGCATCGTGGCGGTACCGCGCCGATCCGTTCGGTCGTGGGGTGGAATGCGACGGAAACAACCGGATTGTAGTGGAGCGGCGTGCGGATGGGGCCAGCGGCCTGTGATCGTGCGCCTTTGGCTTCCCCCTCACGGTAGATGATGGAACTGAACGGTAGCGGTGGCGAACGCCTCCCGGTGGTCATCCGCGGGATGAGCGGCCGAGATCTACCGGGCCTGTTGCGGATGCAGCAAGGCGACGGACGCCTCGATCTCCCCGACTCGGTGGTGAGCGGTTATACGCCATTGTCCGGGCTGATTCGTGGCCGCTGGAACCCTTTCCGCGGCACGCGGATCCGTACCTATGTCGCGGTCGCGAATCGGATGCCGGTAGCCTTCATGCAAGTGCGTGACCGGGCCACCGATCCGCGCAACAAGTGGGATCTGGTCTATCTCGGGGCCGGGCGATCCGCCGCCGCCGCGACGCCTGAGCGGCGGGTTGAACTTTGGGCCGCGCTCCTCGACTACGTCACCGCCGCGGCGGGGCGGCGTGGCGTCCAACGCCTCTACGCGAAGGTCGCTGGCGCGGGTGCCGTGGCCGAAGCGTTCCACGTCGCCGGCTATACCCGCTACGGCGAGGAGACGATCCACTTGCTCGTCGGCGCGCCGCCGGGTGGGGCCGACGGGTCGGAAGAGTTGTACATCCGGCCGCAGGCGACCGGTGATACCTGGGCGCTCCATCAACTCTACACGTTGACCGCACCCAAGGTCGTGCAGTACGCCGAGGCGTATACCAGCCACCGCTGGGAGTTGCCGCGCCGAGGCGCGGTCGCCGCGCGAGGCGGCCTGCGTGAATGGGGCTTCGTGGTCGAGCGCGGCCACGAGATCGCGATCTACTGCCGCGTCGCGCGGCAGGGGGGCAAATCCCGCCTGGAATTCGTCTACGAGCCGACCGCGCGCGAGCTCTTGCCGCAGGCGCTGAGCGCTATCCTCCGTTGGCTCGACCCCGGCGAGGGCGAACAGATATATTGCGCGACCCGCGAGTTCCAGGCCGAATTGTCCGGTGTCCTGCGTGAACACGGCTTTGCGGCGAAGGAGGTGCAAGATGTTCTGGTGCGTTACACGGTTGTGTCGGCCCGAGCCCCGGTGTTGGCACCGGTAGGGCGGCTGGCACGAGAGCGACGATTGGTTGGTGTGCCGGCGGGTTCGCTCCGGCGGCAGGGTCACGGTTTGATCGGCGCATCGCAGAGCGATGTGATGACGGATCAAACAGAGGTAGGAAAGCTTGCTGAAATTTGAACGCGGCGACGAGACACCGGGGCAATCCTCGAATAATGGAACCCAGAACGGGGTCCAGGAGTACGAGCGCAAGGGGTATGAGGAGGAGGTCACCGATAATCTCGCCGATCTGCTGAACGCGCTCCCGCCGCTGCTGGTGGAGCGATTGCGCGAACACGATAACCGTGGCCTGATCGAATTGGTCTTCGATCTCGGGCGCAAGCCCGAAGCCCGTTATGATTGGGGTGAAGTCGAGCTCGACAGCGCCGACATCACCCGCGACGATCTGGAATTCATCGCGGGGCGGATCGGCACCTTCGGCGAGGATAATCGCGCCGGGATCGAGCGTACGTTGCACCGTATCTCGGCGATCCGTAATCGTTCGGGCGCGATCGTTGGCTTGACCTGCCGGATCGGGCGGGCGGTCTTCGGGACGATCGCGATCATCCAGGATCTCGTCGAATCCGGCGAGAGTATCCTGATCCTGGGGCGACCGGGGGTCGGCAAGACCACGATCCTCCGCGAGACGGCGCGTGTCCTGGCCGATTCGCTTCGCAAGCGGGTGGTCATCGTCGATACGAGCAACGAGATCGCGGGGGACGGCGACATACCGCATCCGGCGATCGGGCGCGCCCGCCGGATGCAGGTGCCCCGCCCGTCCGAGCAGCACGCGGTGATGATCGAGGCGGTGGAAAACCACATGCCGCAGGTCATCGTCATCGACGAGATCGGCACCGAGTTGGAAGCGCAGGCCGCGCGCACGATCGCGGAACGCGGCGTGCAACTGATCGGCACGGCGCACGGCAACTCGCTCGAAAACCTGATGCTCAACCCGACCCTCTCCGATCTGATCGGCGGGATCCAGTCGGTGACCCTCTCCGACGAAGAGGCGCGGCGGCGTGGCACCCAGAAGTCGGTGTTGGAGCGCAAGGCCCCGCCGACCTTCACGGTCCTGGTCGAGATCCAGGATCGCGATCGGGTCGCCCTCCACCGTGACATCGGTGAGGCGGTTGACGGTATCTTGCGGGGCAGCCCGCTCGGTACCGAGGTTCGCCACCGGCGCGACGATGGCGAGATCGAGTCCTGGCACGACGAAGGGTCGCAACAGGGCGGCGATACCACACGCCAGGGGCCGCGTCGCCCCGGCGACCGGATGCAGTCGGGTGGTCGCGGGCCGCAGCGTGGCCCCCGGGGCGGCAACGCGGTGCCACCAAGCCCGACCCCGCTCCGCGCCGTCGAGAGCCCGATCCTGGCGCAATCGAGTGTGGCGACTGCGGCGGAAGAGAACGACGGCTTAGCGGGCGCGCCGACCGCCGCGCTGCCCAAGGGGCGCGGTACGGCGGGAAAACCGCTGCGGTTCTACCCGTTCGGGGTGAGCCGCAACCGCCTAGAACAAGCAATCACGTCGCTCGGCGTCAACGCGACGATCACCCGCGATCTGCGCGACGCCGATCTCGTCCTCACGCTCAAAAACTACTACCGGCGGCGCCCACAGCAACTCCAAGAAGCCGAGGCGCTGGGCAAGGCGGTCTACGTCCTACGCAGCAACACCGGCACCCAGATGGAGACGGTGCTGGCCGGGATCTTCGGCCAGCCGAAAGACTCTGGCGGTCGGTCCGCCGGTGGTTCTTCGGCGGGGCGGGCGATAGCGCCGATCGATGAGGTGGACGAGGACGATCCGCCGTCCGAGGATATGATCACCAATGCCCTTTACGAGGCCGAGACGGCGGCGACGAGTGTGCTGGACATGTCTCGCGCGATCTCGTTGATGCCGCAGACGTCGTATATCCGGCGATTGCAGCATCAGGTCGCCGAGCGGTACAACCTCCTCTCGCGCAGCCGGGGCAAAGAACCGTTCCGGCGCGTCGAAATCATGCCCGGCGGTAAGCAGTAGTGACGACAGCGGATCAGCGATCGTCTGGGGCAGACGCGGAGGCGGGCGGCGACGCCCGTCACCCCGCGTCTGCCCCAGCGTCTGTCCCGCGTTTCCTCGCCTTCGAGGGGCCGGAGGGGGGCGGGAAATCGACGCAGATCCGGGCCGTCGCCGCCGCCCTCGCTGGGGTGGGCGTGGCGCACATCGTGACGCGCGAGCCCGGTGGGACGGCGATCGGTGAGCGGATCCGCGCGATCTTGCTCGGCACCGAGCATCGCGCGATGGTGCCGAAAACCGAGGCGTTGCTGCTGCTGGCCGCGCGGGCGCAGCACGTCGCCGAGGTGATCGAACCGGCGTTGTCGCGCGGTGAGGTGGTCCTGTGTGACCGGTTCGCTGGCGCGACTTTTGCCTATCAGGGCTATGGCCGGGGCCTGCCGCTGGCCGAACTGCGGCAGTTGCAAGCGTTCGCGGCGGGCGCGCTCGTGCCGGATCTCACCCTGCTCTTCGATCTTCCGGTCGAAATCGGGCTGGCGCGTCGGCAGGCCGCTGGCGATGTGAATCGTTTGGACGCCGCCGGGTTGGACTTCCACCGTGAGGTACGTCGCGGGTACCTGGAACTCGCACACAATGAACCCGCACGCTGGCGGATCATCGATGCGACTCGCCCCCTCCCCGAGGTGACAGCGGAGAGCGTATCGATCGTCGCGCATTGGTTGCGCGTCAACTCGCGATGAACGTTGGCGGAGTGGTCGCGGCGCGGCGCGACTGGTAAGCTTCCGTTTCGAGTAACGCGCCGCGTGTCCACGATGAAAAGGGGGCGGGGATGAAGCTGGTCGTCGCTGTCGTACAAGGAAAAGACGCCGAGGGCCTGATGGCGGCGTTGCGCCAAGGGAGCTATCGCGCGACCCAGATTAATAGTTCCGGTGGCTTCCTGCGCGAGAATAACGTCACGATCATCACCGGCGTGAACGACGCGCAGGTGCCGGATGTCTTCCGGCTCATCCGCGAGAACTGCTATACCCGCACACAGTACGTCAATCCGCTGCTCCCGATCATGGAGCCGGGCGAATTCTACATGCCTAGCCCGGTCGAGGTGCAGGTCGGTGGCGCGACGGTTTTCGTCCTGCCGATCGTGCGTTACGAGCGGATCATGGCGACGGCGACGGGTGGGGTCGGCGTGCCGGCTGGCGACTGATAGCGGGCGCGGCGAACGGTTCGGATAGACCGAGGGGATCTTCATGACGATCGAGGCGATTATCGCGCGCGGATTCCAACTCCTGTTGGCGCTCACCGGCGCTTACACCATCGGATTATGGTTCGCGCTCGCCGTCTGGACCTTTCGGGACATCGAATCACGCAGCCGCAGCGTCATCGCGCAGATCTTTTCCACCCTGGTCGTGGTCCTCTTCTTTATCCCCGGCGCGTTGATTTACCTGCTCTTGCGGCCGAAAGAGACGCTTGATGAGGCGTTCGGGCGGGCTTTGGAGGAAGAATATCTCCTCCAAGATCTGGAGGATCTGAGCCTCTGCTCGAATTGCCATCGTCCGGTGCAGCAGGATTCTGTGGCCTGCCCCCATTGCTTCACCGAATTGCGGCATACTTGCCCGTCGTGTAATCGGCTGGTCGATGTCTCCTGGGCGATCTGCGCGTATTGCACCGCCGAACTCGTGACCACGAGCGAGGAGATCGAAATCCCGACGATCAACGACGAGCGGCATTCGATCCTGCCGCTGCCGCTGCGCCTCCTGCGGGAGCGCACCGAGGTCCGGTTGGAGCATATCCTCTCGCCTGATGAGGACGGGAAGCTGCCCGAGGGCCAATCGGGGAAGCTGATCGCCCGCGAGACGCAAGCCGCTGGTGCCTGGACCGATGACAGCGGCAAGGGTTCCTGGTTCCTGAGCCGGGCGCGCGAGGTTTTTGCGCCGCTGACCGGGGATGGCGCGCATACGAACGGCCACGCGCATAGCAACGGCCAGCACCCGGAGGCCAACGGTCAGCACGCCGCCGAGTGGGAAGCCGGTGATGCCCATACCGAGCAGCTTGGCCCGCCACCACCGCCTTCGCGTTGGCCCAGCATGGCGACGCCCTCCGCCGATGGCACTGTCGATGGCACCGCCGATGATGACGGCCCGATTACGGTCGTCCCGGTGAAGCCTGCGGCACGCTCCGCACCTTCGCGCGAGCTGTACTCCTATCGCCCCGCGAAGCGTCACCTACCTCCCGTCGAAGACGAAGAGTAAGCCACATACTTCGCCATGCGATACGGGCGGGTGGCGCGACATATTCTGTCGCGCCACCCGCCTTTTTCCGTTCGTGTTCGTCAATGGGTGGTAAGGGGATCACGGTCGAGTGACCTAGCTGGATTACCAGATCAAATTGGTAATCGCTATTCAGTGGTACTTCCCTCATCCTCCTTCCGGCTTCTCTCCCATTCCCTCTCTGTGTCCTCTGTGCGCTCTGCCACTCACCAGTATCAGCCGTTCGCGAGCTCAACCGCCAGGGCGAGCATGATGTCGGTCGCCTTGACGATGTCGGGCCAGGGGGCATCCTCGGTTTCGCAATGGCTCAGCCCGCCGATCGTCGGGGTGAAGATCATCGCGGCCTGCGTAACGCGGGCGAGGTATTGCGAGTCGTGGCCCGCGCCCGCCCAGAGGCGACGGGCGCTGTAGCCGCGCTCTCGGCACAGTGCCTCGGCGCGGTCCTTGATCGCCGAGGCGAACGGAGTCGGCGGCACGCTCCAATCGACGGCGAGCTCATACGTGACACCCTCTTCCCGCGCGATCGTGTCGAAACGCTCGCGCAGTTCCTCGGCGACGACCGCTTCGAGGGTAGTATCAACCCGACCGCGCAGATCGAGGCTGAATGTTACCGTCGGCGGGATGACGTTGATCACCCCCGGCTCGGGGGTTAGGTTTCCGACCGTGGCGTTGATGTCGCCCCGTGCGCGCGCAAGATCGCGTGCGGCGATGACCATCCTAGCGGCGGCGACCATCGCGTCGTGGCGCACGTCCATCGGCGTGGGGCCGGCGTGGGCCGATTGGCCGCGCACGGTCACGCTGCACCAGCGAATTCCCACGACCCCTTCCACGATCCCGACCGACTCGCCGCCCGCTTCGAGGATCGGCCCCTGCTCGATATGCAGTTCGAGGCTGGCGGCGATGGCGGATGGACGGGCGGATTCCTCGCCGCGATAGCCGATCCGGGCGAGTTCGTCGCCGAAGGTGAGCCCCTGGCGGTCGGTGCGGGCGTAGACCCACTCGCGCGTGAAGACGCCGGTCACCGCGCCGGAGGCGAGCATCGCCGGGGTGAAGCGGGCACCCTCCTCGTTCGTCCAATTGACGACATCGACCGGGCGGCGCGTCTCTATCCCGGCTTCATTAAAGGCCGAGGCAACTTCCAGGGCGGCCACGACCCCCACGATCCCGTCGAACCGCCCGCCACCCGGCACGGTATCGAGGTGCGAACCGACGAGCACCGGCGGCAGCGCGGCCTCTGCCCCCACCCGGCGACCGTAGATATTGCCGAAATCATCCACGCGCGGTGCCAGCCGTTCCTCGCGCAGCCAGGTAACGAAGAGGTCGCGCGCGTCGCGGTCGGCGTCCGTCAGTGCGAGGCGATTCATCCCCCCGGCGGGGGTGCCGCCGAGGGCGGGCGTCGTCAACGCGGCGAGTCGCCGCTGCATCCGTTCGGGGTTGATCTGCATCGGGCTCCTCCACTCGAAGCAAGCACGGGGAGTATCGGCGTGACGCTGGTTGAAGGGATCTACTGTGGCTGCCTCGTATCGGCATCGTTCGCCAGGCTGAACTGGCGACGGATCTCATAGAGCAGCACCCCGGCGGCGATCGCGAGATTGAGCGAACGCGCCGTCCCGGTCATCGGGATTGTGACTTGCAGGTCGCCGCGCGCGAGGATTTCGGGCGGTAGGCCGGTCCCTTCGCTGCCGAACAACAGGGCGAGCGGGCGCGGGTAATCGGCCGACCAGTGTGTCGTCGTCGCGCGGGCCGAGGTGGTAACGACTGCGACGCCGTGCGCCGTCGCCCAGGCGAAGAACCGCTCCGGGTCGGCGAGGTGCGCGATCGGCACGGCGAAGAGCGAACCCATACTCGCTTTCACCGCCGCGGGGGCGAATGGATCGGTCGTCTCGCCGAGCAGGATGATGCCACCGGCCCCGGCAGCATCGGCGGTGCGGATAATCGTCCCGAGGTTGCCCGGATTCCCGATCTCGTGCAGGACGACGAGCGGCGCATCTGGCCGCACCGACAAGTCCTCCAGCTTGATCGTCTGCGCCCGCACGATCGCGGCGAGACCGGTCGGCCCTTCCCGATCGGAGAGCGAGGCGAAGATCGCCCGCGCCACGCGGGCTACGCGGACACCGCGCGCCTCCTGCTCCGCGATCATCCGCTGCGCCGGTTCGCTCACCAGCAGTTCCGGGGCGACAACGAACGTCTCTATCTGTGCGCCCCCTTCCACCGCCTGCCAGACCGGTTGCAGCCCTTCGACGAAGAAGGCTCCCTCGCGCCGACGGTGCTTCCGTTCGTCGAGGGCGCGGATCCGCTTGATGAGCGGGTTGCTGGTGCTGCTGATGAGATCGGTCACATCCCCTCGTTCCCGCGCGGGTGGGTCGTTTGGCACGTCCCACACTAAGAGTCCTACCGATTCGATAGGTGCCACGATACCGGAAATTGTAGCAGCCCTGACGATCCCCGACGCCGGGAGGGTCGCCCCCTGACAGAGGTATGCGGCCAGGCGCATCGCTACACCGCCACCGGGGGGACCATCGTATGAACCGGTCGGTACGTTTGTCTGAGAAACATCAGGAACAATGCTTGATTGTTTTCGTCCCATCGTGACGCCAGAATGAGAGAGGCGCTGGCAGCGGGATAACGGCAGCAGGAACGGGGCACATCGATGGTGCTTGCTGCTCGGTTGCCCCGACTCTCCGGCTAGGATTGGTCCCTGCAATCGTCTCGTCAGAAGCGGTTCTCAGTACGGAGATGTCGCTGTATCGCCCGCGCTGATAGGTATACCCCATACGCGGGTGCTCTACTTCGCTCAGCGGCATGCCGCGCGAATGGCTCCGCAACGGTAAGGAAGGTGAGGAGTGGCCGGGCCGGTTGTGCTCGTCGTTGACGATAGCCCGACGATCCGCAAGATCGTCGAAATCACTCTGAAACGCCAAGGGGTCCAGGTTGTCACCGCGCCCAGTGGTGTGATCGCGCTCGCGGCGATCGCCAATACCCCCCCTCAACTCATTTTGCTCGACATCATGTTACCGAAGGTCAATGGGTACCAGATCTGCCAGATCATCCGGCGTAATCCCGAGTACAAACATATCCCGGTGGTGATGCTCTCCGGCAAAGATGGGGTGTTCGATAAGGTGCGTGGCAAGCTGGTTGGCGCGACTGAATATATTACGAAGCCCTTCGAGCCACGCGATCTGCTACGGGTTGTACGCAAATATGTCCAGGTCGAGGCCGAGATGAACGGCGTGCGAAATGATGCCGTCCGCATCGGTGCGAGCCGGATAGGTTAATCGATGAGCATGATGATGCGGCGCGGCGCGCCAGGACAAATGCAACGGCAAGAGCTCGGCGGGCATGATCTGGCCGCCGATCCCCGTTTCCCTGAAGTTGCCGGGTCCGGGGCGGTCGCCGTGTCGGTGATCGAATTGCGGGCGCGGCTGGAAACGCTGGGAGGCCAACGCTTCAACGGCTATCTCACCCTCGGCCAGGCGACTCGCGTCGGTGGGACACCGGGCGTGCTCTTGCTTCACGAAGGTTTTCCGATCCATGCGCGGTTTGGCGCTACGGATGGGCAGAGTGCGCTCACCCAGGCTCTGACGCCCAATGGCCCAACCGACACGATGCTCGCCACACACGCGCTCACCAAAGAGGCGACGCTGGCGCTCGCCGCGACGTTCCTGGCCCCCCAACACACCCAGCCGATGGGTAGCGACAGCGGCGAGGTGGCGTTACTCCTCCGCGATTTGACGGGGGTACGTCACTCCGGGGTCGTGCAGATCCATGCGTTCAGCGCCCGCAGCGGCGGGCCGGTATGGGCGCGTATCCTGATGTACGACGGGAAAATCCTCGGCGTCTATAGCGGGGCCGATCGTCACCTGAAAGCCTCGCTCGCCGATCTGGGCGCTGTTCTGGCCGAGTCGACGCCGCAACTGATCCTCTACTCGATCCAGGAGGTCCCGGCGGCCCTCGCTTTGCCGCTCGAAGCGGTGAGTGCGCCGTCGGCCGAAGCGTTCCCCGCGCCTGGGGCCACGCCGACGCGCGATGAAGTCTTGGAAACCGACCTTGTCTGGTTCATGTCGCGTTTCGAGCGGGCTTTTGGTCGGCTCAAAGAGCGGCGCGAGCCGCAGGCGGACCTGCTCCGTGCCTTCGGCGAACTCAACAACGAGCTGGCAAGTTTCGTCGCGGCCATGCCCACCGGGAATGCTACCCCCGCTGCGGCGCAGGGGGTGGTCGCGGCGGAGTTGACCCGCGCGCGCGCGACCGGTGCCGTGACGACAGATTTCAAGTTGGGGAAGGCCGGGCTCGATGCCGCCGCGTTGGCAAAGGGCTACGGTGCGCTGACCAAGCGTAGCCCCGCCGCCGCCGCCTATTTTGCCGCCGCCAGCGCCGATGTGCTCACCCTGATCGGCAGGTTGATGGAACGGATGTTGGGGGCATTTTACGACCCCGTTTCCGCCGGTTTCGCCCGTGAGGGCTGCGAAACCTTGCTCCGGGAGGTGCGCGGTGGCCTTGCGGAGATGACACGTCGATAGCCGAGTAGCGCGTCGCGATGCCCTGGGTGACTTGGATGATGACCGTTCAGCGAGGAGGCCGATCAAGATGGCGAAGAGCAAGATTCTCGTTGTGGATGACAGCGCGACCGACACGATCCTGATCACCAATCCCCTGCGCGCCGAGGGGTATGACGTGATCACGGCGAAAGATGGCGAGGAAGCCCTGCGCCAGCTTAATAACGACCGCCCCGATCTCGTCCTCCTGGATGTGGTGATGCCCGGCAAGAATGGGTTTCAGCTCTGCCGGCAGATTCGCAACGATGCGCGCTTCGGCTCCTTGCCGGTGATCCTGCTGACGTCCAAGAATCAGGAGGCCGACAAATTCTGGGGCATGAAGCAAGGCGCGACCGCCTACATGACGAAACCGTTCGCGACCGCCGCCCTGCTCGCGACGATTCGCCAGCACGTTTAGTGCGGCGAGTCCGTAGTCCGTAGTCCGTAGTCCCTAGTAGGGGCTCGCCGCCGGCGCAGTATCTCAACGTCACCACCTAGCCACTACGAACCTCGGACTACGGACTGCTGACACCCCGGAGGTAACAATGGTCACGACGGCCAGCCCGCGCAATCAACAACAGGCACACGCTCAGGAAGCCGACCGGCTCTATTTGACCTGCGCGCTGGCTGGCAAGCGATACCTCCTCCCCACCGGGATGGTGCGCGAGGTGGAGGAGATCGGCACGATCACGCCGGTCCCCGCGACGCCATCGTGGTTGCGCGGCGTGATGAATCTGCGCGGCACGATCGTCCCGGTCATCGATCTCGCGCATTTCCTCGACCTCGCACCCCTGTCGGGTAGCGGTGGCGAGGCCTTGATCTGCACCACCGGCGATAGCGCGCGCGATACCGATGACGATTTGTTGGTTGCCCTCGCGGTCGAGGGGGTCAGCAATATCCGCTCGTTTGGGGCCGAAGCGATCATTCCGCTGCCGGAGGGGCAGCAATCGGCCGCGACCGCCCGGTATTGGGCGGGCTTCTATCGGATGCCGCCTGCCGATGGCGGCGTGGCGGAACTGCTCGGGGTGCTGGATCTCGGTGCGGTGCTCAAGGCGCTGTCCCTCGATGAGCAAGGGAACGCCGGACTCTAAGGCGACACGGTCGGGCGGCGTCGCTTGTCGCACCCTGTCGGGGGATCTTCCGACGAGCAGAAGGGGAAAGTGAGGCTATCATCACAATGAACGAACCACGCGCACGGGCGATGAACCCGATCAGTCGTTTCCGTAGCGATATCGGTATCCGGCTGATCTGCCTGATGTTGCTGCTGGCGCTGCTGCCGATGATCGGTCTCGGTATCGTCGGGCGGTCATCGCTGCAATCGTCGTTGCTGTCGAGCCAGACCAAATCGCTCGACGACCTGAACGACACCACCGCCGGTACCCTGGATGCCTTCCTCCTCTCGACCCTAACGCTGGTCGAGTTCGCTTCGCAGGCCGATGCGGTGGTGCTTTACGCCTCGAACGATGCCGCTGGTCGGTCGCAATACGCCCTCGGCGCGCTGAACCAGTTGCGCCAGCTGGTGCGACAGAACGCCTCTTTCGAACTCGCCGGGCTGACCGATACGCGCGGACGTATCCTCCTCGATGCCGCCAGTGCCGGGCTCGGTAGTGAAGAGGATGTCGATATCTCCGGTCAGGAATTCTTCTCGGCCGCCGCGGGCGGTCGTTCATTCATTTCTGTCCCCGCCGTGAATGCCGCCGCGAAGCAATCGGTGTTCTACCTTTCGGCGCCGATTTATCAGCCGGGGCAGACGAGCCGCGTGACCGGTGTTTTGCGGCTTCGCGTCAATGCCGATGCCCTACAGGCGTTGCTCAATGCACACTCCACGCAGGGCGGTCAGCAGACACAGCAGGATTTGCAACTGTCGCTCGTCGATAACGACGGCGTCGTCATCCAGCAGTCCGGCGCGCCGCTCGTGCTGACCGACAACCAACTGCGCCTGCGCGGGTACCGCGCGATCGGCACGACGCGCCTCGATGAGATCAAGCGCACGAAGCGCTTCGGCACCGACAATGTCACCGTCACGCCGTTGTCGGTCAGCCAGGATTTCCTGGGGGCGCTCGGCACCGCCGATAACGGGAGCGCTTTCGTCTACACCCTCGATGGCAAGCGCAACTACTCCTCGATCACCAAACTCGGCTCGACCGGTTGGTCGCTGGTTTCCACGCAGTCGGAGGCGACGATCCTCGCGCCGGTCAACCAGCAGACGCGGACCTTCCTCCTCCTCGGCCTGCTCTTCGCCGCCGTCGCCGCCGCCTTCGCCTTCATCGCCGCGCGGCAGATTACCCGCCCGGTCGGCCAGATGGAGCGCGTCGCACGTCGGATCAGCGATGGCGACTACACCAGCCGGATGCCCGTCACCGGCACGGACCAGTTCGCGAGCCTCGGCACCACGGTCAACGCGATGGTTGACCAGATCGTGACGAACGCGCGCCTGCAGGAGGAGCAGAACGCCGAGCTCCAGACGCAGATCGTGCGCCTCCTCGAAGAGGTGAGTACGGTCGCCGAAGGTGACCTGACGGTCGAGGCGGAAGTCAATGACAGCGCGCTCGGCGCGGTTGCTGACTCCTTCAACTACATGATCACCGAACTGCGGCAGGTCATCGGCCGGGTCAACGGCGCGACGCAGCAGGTGAGCAACTCGACCGACGAGATCCTGACGACCACCGACAATCTCAGCCGCTCAGCCGAGCAGCAGGCGGCCCGCATCGCCGACACCTCCACGGCGATCGAAGAGATGGCGGTCTCCATCCAGCAGGTGTCGGAGAACGCCGCCATCTCCGCCCAGGTCGCCCGCTCCGCCCGCGATGCCGCGAGCAACGGGTCGCAGGCCGTGACCGCCACCGTGGAGGGGATGGTCCGCATCCGCCAACAGGTGCAGGAGACCGCGAAGAAGATCAAGCGCCTCGGTGAGTCCTCCCAGGAGATCGGTCAGGCGGTCCAACTGATCGAAGAAATCGCGCGACGGACCAATCGCCTCGCGCTGAACGCCGCGATTCAGGCCGCGATGGCCGGCGAGCACGGGAAGGGTTTCGCGGTCGTCGCCGAGGAGGTCCGCCGCTTGGCGGAACGGACCACCGCCGCCACGACCCAGATCGCCGAGCTCGTCGGTGCTATCCAGAGTGAGACGGCCGGGGCGGTGATCGCGATGGAAGACGGCACGCGCGAGGTGGTCGGCGGTTCCCGACTGGCCGACGAAGCCGGTCGTAGCCTCGACTCGATCGACCAGATCGTCGGCCAGCTGGCGGAGTTGATCGAGGCGATCAGCCTCGCGGCTGACCAGCAAGCTCGCGCCTCGGCCGGTATCGCCCGCGCCATGAGCGAACTCTCGACGGTGACGCAAGGCACGGCGGTTGGCAGCCAGCAAGCCGCCGCTTCCGTTGCCTCGTTGGCGACGCTCGCCGATGACTTGCGCGAGAGCGTCGCGACCTTCCGGCTCGATCCCGAGCACGCCATGAACGGTATGAACGGCAGCAACGGCCATAACGGGCACGGGTATGGCTTACCGAGCGCGAGTGCCACGCTCGTCGCCTCGGGCCAACACGGGCGCAACTAGGGCGCAAGGTCCGTCGCAGCAGGGAGAATAAGGGAGACACCATGCAGCAGCGATTCGCCCCGTATCTTAAGGCTCTCCAAAACTGGCGGGTAGCCACAAAACTCCTCGTCGCGACAGCGCTCGTGATGGTCTTTCTCACGGCGGTCATCGACCTCCTCGTCGTGCGGCAGGTGCAGACCGCGCTGCAGGGCCAGGCGGTCACCGACGTGACCGGCTCGACGAACTTCCTGAAATATCTGCTCGACCAGCGTGGCGCGCCGAATGTCGATAGCACCGGCGTCCTCGCCTTCGGCGCGACGAGCGCCGACGAGCCCTCGGCGGTGGACGCGGTGAAGCGCAGCACGCGCGCTGAATCGGCGATTTATCAGGTGGTCAACGGCCAGGTGGTGCAGCGCGCCAATACCTTCCAGACCGGCGACGGTGGCCGCATGGGCGGGCTGACCCTCGATGGACCGGCGGCGGCGGCGATCCTGCGCGGCGAGGATTACACCGGCCAATTGACGATTTTCGGGCAACCGTACACCGCGAATTATCTGGTGATTACCGATAGCGCCAACAAACCACTCGGCGCATTCTTCACCGGCAAGTCCGCGACCTTCATCAATCAGCAGACGGCGCAGATCACCGGCGCGGTGACCGTTGTCTCCATCCTCCTTCTCGCGGGCAGTATCGCGTTGCTCTTCTTCCTGGTCACGCGCCTGATGTCGCGCCCCTTGAAGGAGTTGGACCTCGCCGCCGGACAGATCGCCGCCGGCAACTACGACGTGCGTATGCCGATCCACAACGATGATGAGCTCGGGCAGGTGGCGCAGGCGGTCAACGCGATGGTGGACCAGATCGTGGCGGGTGCGCGGGAGCAGGAGGGGCAGAACCAGGCGCTGCAGCGGCAGATCGTGCGGCTGCTGGACGAGGTGAGCAGCGTGGCGGAGGGGGAC
>DATCMP010000407.1:0-9409 GCA_036563365.1 Thermomicrobiales bacterium | reverse complement strand
GGCCCGCGCCCGAACAAACCAGCGCCTCGCTGGCGGCGATCGGGCGCGCCAACGCGGCTTGCGACTGCCTCAGCGCCGTCGCGTGGCGCGAGCGCGTGTTCGGGAAGTTCGCCCTGCGAGAGCTGTGCTACGTCGATGGGGTGCGCAAGAGCTCCCTGCCGGATGTGCGGCGGGACGCGCCGGCCGCCTTCGCCGCCGAGTTGACCGCGCTCAAGGCCGAGCACCCGCCGGTGTGGCCCCCGGGCGCGGGGCCGCCCGCTTCCACCATTCGGTCCGGTCATCCTTCGTGCCGTTGGAGCGATGCGGGTTGTCGGTGACCGGGGCCCGCGACCGGCGGATCTTCACCGTGCCGCCGCACGCCGCTCGCGGCCCAGCGGCGGGACCGCCGCCCGATCGACTCGGCGTTCCCGAAGCGCTCGGGCAGGTCCGCCCACGGGATCCCGGCGCGACGGCGGTAGGGCACCGCGTCCACGACGAGGCGGTTGTCCGTCGCCGTCCCGCCGACATGGCCCGCCCGCCCCGGTAGGGGGTGCGCGATCCGCGCCCGCTGGTCATCCCGCAACGCATACCGCCGCGTCACCATCTCGCCCTCGCCCCGCTCGCGCCCGATCGTCACGCCGAGGGCCTGCTACAACCGGCGCCACGCCCTGGCAGGTCCCGAGTTCGCGAAAAGGAGGGACCTATCATAGCTGCAACAATTCGTGCATGATCGGGGCGGGCGTTCGGCTTTGGCGGGGTGATCCGCCCATCGCTCCCGCAAGCGGTCCCGGGGATAGCCGACAAGGTGCCCCGATCATGCATTAAGTACTCGCTGACGAGGTTCGTGCGTTTGCGACGCGCGGGTGACGCGGCATCTCCGCAGAGCAGGCCCGCGATCGGGGTATGATCGTACCTAGGACGGTTCATTCGTGAACGGAAGGGGGTTGGCGTGCTCCACGAAGGGATAGGAACCGTTGAACGGGCGAACGTGCTGCATCCTGACACGCGACCCCGCGTGCTCGGGAAATTTATCCACATCGCCGATACGAAGTTCTTCGTCCGGGGTGTCACCTATGGGACCTTCGCTTTAGGGCCGGATGGGAATGAATGCCACGATCCGGGGATCGTCGAATCGGACTTCGCGCAGATGGCCGCGCACGGGGTGAATGCCGTGCGCACGTATACGGTGCCGCCGCGTTGGCTCCTCGACGCGGCGGAACGCCACGGGCTTCGCCTCATGGTCGGCCTGCCCTGGGAGCAGCACATCACCTTCCTCGACGATCGTACGCGCGCCGCGGCCATCGAGGAGCGGGTACGTGCGGGCGTACGGGCCTGTGCGGGCCACCCGGCGGTCCTTTGCTACGCGATCGGCAACGAAATGCCGGCGACGATCGCCCGCTGGTATGGTCATCGTCGCATCGAGCGCTTCCTGGAGCGGCTGTATCGGGCGGCGAAGGCCGAAGACCCCGATAGCCTCGTTACCTATGTGAACTATCCGACGACCGAATATCTCGATCTCCCCTTCCTCGATTTCATCTGCTTCAATGTCTATCTCGAAGACCGCGCGAAGTTGGAAGCGTATCTGGCACGGCTGCATGTCCTCGCCGGGGACCGACCACTCGTACTCGCGGAGATCGGGCTGGATAGTCGCAGGAACGGGCTGGAGGAACAGGCGCACACGCTCGACTGGCAGGTGCGCAGCGTGTACGCCGCCGGGTGCGCCGGCGCCTTCGTCTTCGCGTGGACGGACGAATGGTACCGGGGTGGTCGCGAGATCGAGGACTGGGACTTCGGCCTCACCGACCGGCAACGCCGCCCGAAACCCGCGCTCTCGACGGTTCGGGCCGCGTTCACCGAGGTACCATTCCGTGCGGACACCCTCTGGCCGCGCATCTCGGTCGTCGTGTGTAGCTACAACGGCGCGCGGACAATTCGAGAGACCTGCGAAGGCCTCGCCCGGTTGGCGTACCCGGATTACGAGGTGATCGTCGTGGACGATGGGTCAACGGATCAAACAGCGGCGATCGCGCAGGCATACGACGTGCGCGTGATCAGCACCACCAACAATGGCCTCAGTAGCGCCCGAAATACCGGCATGGCGGCGGCCGATGGCGAGATCGTGGCGTACCTCGATGACGATGCCGTCCCCGATCCGCACTGGCTACAGTACCTCGCGGCAACGTTCATGACCACCGACTACGTGGGCGTCGGGGGACCGAATATCGCACCGCCAAGGGATGGGATGCTCGCGGATTGCGTCGATAATGCGCCTGGCAATCCGATCCACGTTCTCCTCTCGGATTCCGAGGCGGAACATATTCCGGGATGTAACATGGCGTTCCGCAAGACGGCCCTCGAAGCGATCGGCGGCTTCGACCCGCAATTGCGGGTGGCCGGCGACGATGTGGACATCTGCTGGAGGCTGCAAGAGCGGGGATGGAAGCTCGGCTATAGTCCAACTGCGATGGTCTGGCATCACCGCCGGGACCGCGTGCGCACCTACTGGCGGCAACAGCAAGGGTATGGCAAAGCCGAGGCAATCCTCGAACGGAAATGGCCGACGAAGTACAACACGGCCGGGCACATCCCGTGGTCGGGCAGGATCTACGGGAAGGGCGTGGCCCGGGCGTTCAGCCTGCGGTCCGGGCGCATTTACCACGGGACGTGGAATAGCGCGCCCTTCCAGTCGCTGTACGAGCCTGCGGGCCATGGTCTTTGGGCGTTGGTACTCATGCCGGAATGGTACCTGGTTATCGCCACCTTCGCGCTCCTCGTGTCCCTCGGCATCTTCTGGCCGGTACTCCGCGCACCGGCCACGCTACTTTTCAGCATCGCGGTCGGCGTTTTGCTCGCACAGGCCGTCCGTGGTGGTGCGCGTGCGATGTTTTCCTCGCCACCCCGCTCACGCCTTGCCTTGCTCGGCTGGCGAGGTGTCGTCACATTGCTCCATCTGTTGCAACCGCTCGCGCGGTTGTCGGGTCGACTGCGTCATAACCTCACCCCGTGGCGGCGACGGACACGACACGGGCCGATATCGCCGCGCCCGCGAACCGTGTCGATCTGGAGTGAGCAATGGCGTGAGGCGAGCGATTGGTTGCGCGACGTCGAGGCCGCGAGCACGAACGTTTATCGGGGGGGGGCTTACGATCGCTGGGATCTCGAGGTACATGGCGGCTTGCTGGCCAGCGTGCGGCTCCTCCTCGCCATCGAGGAGCACGGCGGTGGCAAGCAACTGGTCCGCATGCGTGTGTGGCCACGTATCGCCCCATTCGCGGTCGCGATTTTCGCGGTACTCGCCATCCTCGCCCTCGAGGCGGGACGGGAACGGTTATGGGCGATCGCCGCTTTCCTCGGCCTCCTTGCCGCATTGCACGGCACCCGGATGCTCTATGAGGCGGCGGTGGCGACCGGCGATACGGTTCGATCGTTCGAACGGTTGGCGAGTACGGAGGCATGAGGGGGTGGAGCGGCATGAGGGGGTGGGGCGGGCGCGCCTCAAGCCGCGCTCGCCCGGCATCGTAGGTGGCTGCGGGGCTACGTTAACCGCCGGGATCCTCCCCAGGCTCGGCGATCTGTCTATGCCTGTTGACGCGACGGATGGCGGTACCTTCCCGCGACAAGGAAGAACGTGGATGTTGCCATGAGAGTCGGCAAACGAGCTATCCGGCCGGTCAAACCGATGGGACCGGACGCGTCACCGGGAACGCTTCGTGTGATGCTGCGTCTGCTGCGAGAAACGGTGCCGGGCGAGGCGCTCCCGATCATCTCCGGGCTCGTCCTACTCCTTGGCTTAACCGGCGTGTCGTTGCTGCAACCCTGGCCATTGAAGCTCGTTCTCGACGGTGTACTCGGTGGCCATCAACTACCATCCTGGCTCACCGCCCTCGCGAGCGTGGTCGACAGATCCGGGTATTTCGCGACACACCCGCGGTATGGTCAGCTGCTCGTCCTCTGCCTCGGTCTCCTTGTCGTACAATTGTTGGTCGGTATTTTCAACGTGTCGAGTAGCTACGTGCTCGTCTCGATCGGCCTCCGGATGGTGTTCAAGTTACGCTGCTCGCTGTTCGATCACATCCAGCGTTTATCGCTCTCCTTCCACGACGCGACGACCGTCGGCGATTCCCTCTATCGGGTGGCCTGGGATACATACTGCGCGCAGACGCTCTTCAACGGGGGGATCGTGCCCGCCGCGACCGCCGCGATCACGCTCATCGGCATCGCCGGTATCATGCTCTCCGTGGATTGGGTCATCGCCGTCGCGGCGTTGCTGATCGCGGTGCCGTTGATCGTGCTCATCCGCCGGATGGATCGACCGATGACGGAGCGATCGATGCATGTCCATGAACGCGAGAGCGAGGTCAGCACGCGTGTCCAGGAGACGCTGTCCGGTATTCGCGCGGTCCAGGCCTTCGGGCGTGAGGACTTCGAGAGTTCGCGTTTTCGCGCGCATGCCGACGCCAGCCTGCGCGCGAATCTCTTGCTCACCGTGTTCCAGACCGGCTCGCAAGTCGTCGTCGGCCTCTTGCTCGCCGCAGGGACGGCCGTCGTTGTCTGGATCGGCACCGTGCGCGCCCTATCGGGCCGACTTACCGCCGGGGACGTGGTCCTGCTCATCGCGTATGTCGCGATGTTGTACAAGCCGCTGGAAACCCTCGCCTACACCGCCGCCACCATCCAGGGGGCGACCGCGGGCGCGCGACGGGTGTTCGCGCTGATGGACCGTTTCTCCGACGTGGCCGATAACGCGGGCGCGTATCCGCTCGCAGGAAGGCTGAACGGCCATCTGCGATTCGATGCGGTTTCCTTCGGCTACCGCGATAGGCAATCCGTGCTGCGCGATATCCGGCTCGATATCCCCCCCGCGACGACCGTGGCCCTGGTCGGGTCGTCGGGGGCCGGCAAGACGACGCTGGCCAGCCTGCTCCTGCGTTTCTACCAGCCGACGCACGGTCGTATCCTGCTCGACGGCCATGACCTGCGCGAAGTGACGCTCGCTTCGTTACGCCGCAACATCGCGTTCGTCCCCCAGGATCCGGTATTGTTCAGCGCGGGCATTCGGGAGAATATCGCGTACAGCAGGCCGGATGCGACGCACGAGGAGATCGAGGCGGCGGCGCGCGCGGCTGGGGCCCACGAGTTCATCACCGCGTTGCCGGGAGGGTACGAGACGGAAATCGGTGAACGGGGCGTCATGCTGTCGGGGGGGCAGCGACAGCGCCTCTCCATCGCGCGTGCCTTCCTCAAAGATGCGGCGGTCCTGATCATGGATGAGCCGACCTCTGCGCTGGATGTCGAGACCGAGACAGCGCTGTTGCGCAGCCTGGACGCATTAATGCGTGGGCGTACGACGATCATCATCGCGCACCGCCTTTCCACGATCCGCAACGCCGACCGCGTCGTCGTGTTATCCGATGGGGAAATCATCGAGCAAGGGACCCACGCGGAACTCCTCGACCGGCCGGGCGCCTTCCAGCGTCTGTATCGCCTGCAATTCGGTGGGGTGCAACCGGCATGAGGGCAATTGTCGCGGGCATGATCGGGACTTACCCGCTGGGCGGTGTCGCCTGGGATTACGGCCAGTATGCGCTCGGTCTCGCGCGCCTGGGCTTCGAGGTCTACTATCTGGAAGATGCCGGCCTGCCGACCTACAATCCGCCGGAACGCGACTACGGCGAGGATCCCTCCTATAGCCTGCGATTCCTCCAGGAGTCGCTCGCGTCCATCTCCCCCACGCTCACGAACCGCTGGCACTTCCGGGCGATGGACGGCGAGACATACGGGCTCGATCGGGCGGTGTTCCGTGATATCGCGGCGGATGCCGACCTCTTCCTCAATGTGTCGGGCGGCTGTCTGCTGCGAGACGAATATTTGCCCTGCCGCCGCAAGGTCCTGATCGACACGGATCCCGGCTGGAACCACTTCGTGCAGTATCCGCGGTGGGATGCCATGCCCCTGGCCGAGCGACGACAGGGATTTCGGTCGCACGACCATTTTTTCACCTACGCACAGCGCATCGGCCAGCCTGATTGCCTACTCCCGACGTACGGTATCGCATGGCAACCGACCCGACCGCCGGTGGTGCCCGACTGCTGGTCTCCGGAGCCGCCGGGGAGCACCTGGACCACCGTGATGACATGGGACAATTACGGGCGACCGATCGGGCATGATGGGGCCATGTACGGCTCGAAAGAGCTCGAGTTCCCCCGGATCGAGGACGTGCCCCGGTCGACAACCGCCGCGCTTGAAATCGCGGTCGGCGGGAGCAGCGCGCCGCGCGCACGCTGGCGCGCACTCGGGTGGGGCGTCGTCGACCCCACGGCGATGTCGACGACCCCCGATG
This sequence comes from Thermomicrobiales bacterium, assembly GCA_036563365.1. GTDB lineage: Bacteria > Chloroflexota > Chloroflexia > Thermomicrobiales > CADCWN01 > CADCWN01. Next base: position 3,090 of record DATCMP010000407.1, on the reverse strand, counting down.
CGTATCGATCGTATATCCAGCGGTCGCGCGGCGAGTTCAGCGTCGCCAAGAATATCTATGTCGCGACCCGCTCGGGGTGGTTCAGCTGCCGTTCCGCCTGTTACCTGGCCGCTGGGCGACCGGTGGTAGTCCAGGACACCGGTTTCTCCGCATCGCTGCCGGTGGGGGACGGCCTCCTGGCGTTTTCGAGCCGACAGGAGGCCGTGGCAGGCCTCGCCGCCGTCGAGGCGGGGTATCGCCGGCATCAGCAAGCGGCACGGGATATAGCGCACGAGTATTTCGACGCGGGCGTGGTGCTCGCGGATCTTTTGACGCGAGTCGGGATGGGGTAGGTGCATGACGACGGGTGGGCTTGCCGATCTGTGGGATCTTTCCGCCATACCGGCGAACGCCGTGATCGGCGAGGGCTGCTACCTCGAGGTAGGGGGCGAGACTTTCCGGCGGTTTCAAAGCCGGGAGAACCCGGCCCTCACGCTCGGCGACCGGGTGAGCGTGTACATGTGGACACGCTTCAGTATCGAGCCTGCGGGCACCCTCGCAGTCGGCGACGACAGCGTGCTTGTGGGTGCCGTCTTCATGTGCGCGGAGCGCATCAGCGTCGGCGCGCGCGTCGTCATCTCCCACAACGTGATTATCGCGGATAGCGACTTCCACCCGCACGATCCGGCGTTGCGCCAGCAGGACGCGGTCGCTATCGCACCCAACAATACCGCCGGACAACGCCCACCGCTCCTCGCTCGCCCGGTCATTATCGGGGATGATGTCTGGATCGGGATCGGTGCCCTCGTCCTGAAAGGGGTGCATATCGGCGCGGGCGCGCGGATAGGTGCGGGCGCGGTCGTCACGGCAGACGTGCCCGCCGGTGCCTCGGTGGCCGGTAATCCGGCACGGATTATCGCGCGGGGGGCGCCGGTGCTATGAGCGTTGAGCGTCGCCTGGCGCATGACTGGTTCGCGCAACCATTACCGCCCAACGTCGTCATCGGGGAGCGGAGTTGGCTCTACAGCACGTTCGCGTTCGGGCACTATCGCAGCCAGCGACCCTGCGGCGTGCGCATCGGTCATGACAGCGGCATCTATATCGGGACGATCTTCGACCTCGGCCCGGTCGGCGAGTTGCAGATCGGCAACTTCTGTACGATTAACGGCCCGATCATCGCGACGAACAGGCGTATCGTCATCGAAGACTACGCGCTGATCTCCTTCGGCGTCGTGATCGCCGATTCATTTGCCGCCGTACCGCCGCGATCGATGCATCGCGTGGAGTCGAGGGGGGAAGGGCAGCATACGGGAGAACCCAGTATCGTCATCGGTGAGAACGCCTGGATCGGTGCGCGCGCGGTCCTCCTCGCCGGCGCGCGCATCGGTCGGGGGGCAATCGTCGGCGCGGCCACCGTCGTGGACTTCGACGTGCCGCCATTCGCCATCGCGGCGGGCAATCCGGCGCGCATCGTCGGTAGCACCCGACCATGAGCGCGGCAACCATCGCGGGCGCGATACGCACCGACCGCCAGGGAGCCGCCCGTGCGCCGATTGTCGGGTCGATACGGCATGGTCGGCCATCATGAAAGAAGCAGCCGTCATCTCGCCCGATGCGATCGCTATGCCAGCGCGCGGCACGAGCCGACTGCGCATCGTTGTTCTCGGTTACATCGTCCGGGGCCCCTGGGGTGGCATGGCCTGGCATCATTTGCAGTATGTGCTGGGGTTGGCCCGCCTCGGCCATGACGTCCTATTCCTCGAAGACAGCGATGACTATCCGTCGTGCTACGATCCGGATCGCGAGATGCTCGATACCGATCCCGCATACGGTCTGCGCTTCGCGTCGCGCGCATTCGATGCGGTTGGTCTTGGCGACCGCTGGACGTATTACGATGCGCATACCGATCGGTGGTTCGGGGTGCCGGGGCGGGTTGCGCGGGAACATTGCCGGAATGCCGATCTCGTCCTGAACCTTTCCGGCGTCAACCCGTTGCGCCCCTGGACCAGGGATATTGCCTGCCGCGTTTTCGTCGACACCGATCCCGGGTTCACCCAAATCCGGCATCTCACGGACCCGTCGGCACGGAGCCGGGCGGCGCTGCACACAACGTTTTTCACCTTTGGCGAGCGTGTTGGTCGGGAAGGGTGCGCCGTCCCGGATGACGGATTCCCCTGGCAACCGACACGTCAGCCGATCGTGATGGAGGCATGGCCGGTCACTCCGGGTAATCCCACGGGACGGTTTACGACGGTCATGCAATGGGACAGCTATCCGGCGCGCGAGTTCGCGGGGCGGCACTTCGGAATGAAGTCCGCGTCCTTCGGCGCCTATCTCGAACTACCTGCTCTGGTTGGAAACATTTTCGAACTGGCGATCGGAAGCGCCACCGTCCCTCGCGATTTGCTACAAGACAAGGGCTGGATGGTACGCGATCCGCTCCCTGTCACCCGTGATCTCTGGACCTATCAACGCTTCATTCAAAGATCAAAGGGCGAATTCACCGTGGCCAAGCACGGGTATGTGATGAGCCACAGCGGCTGGTTCAGCGAGCGGAGTGCATGCTATCTCGCATCCGGGCGTCCCGTGGTGACGCAAGACACAGGATTCGGTCAGATCCTTCCGACAGGTATGGGCTTATTCGCGTTCAACTCGATAGAGCAGGTAACGATCGGCCTCGACGCGATCAACGCGGACTACGACCGGCATGTCCGGGCAGCACGCGAGATCGCCGAAGCGTATTTTCGGGCCGAGAGGGTACTGGGGAAACTCCTCGCCGTGTGCGGCCTCTAGGAACGGTGCCGGGCCGGGCGGGCCGACTTCCGAGCAAGCCCGGCTACCACGTCCGAGGGCAGCGGCAGTCCTTGCCGCGCCGCGAGGCGGCTACCCTCAGGCGGCCTGCGGGGCGGGACGTGCGCGACCGCCCCGGTGCCTGCGGGTTGCGCGCCTCGGCCGGCGTGGGGGCGGGGCCGTCGCCCCCGTGGGCGTCGCCTCCGTCGGCGATGGCGGCCGACCCGGCGCTCGGCCGGTCGGTTGTGCCCTTCGCTCCCGCATCCGCGTCGTCGGCGGTGTCGGTCGGTGTCCCGGTCGTCGATGACGGCGTCATCGCCC
>DATCMP010000883.1:0-4074 GCA_036563365.1 Thermomicrobiales bacterium | reverse complement strand
GGGGTGCGGCTGGTGCCGACGGCGTTGCACCCGGCGGTCTACGGCGAATGGCTCCACGCGCCGGGCAAGCCGACGGTCCTGATCTACGGCCACTTCGATGTGATGCCAGCGGGGCCGTTGCACCTCTGGACCTCGCCGCCGTTCGAGCCGCAACTGCGCGACGGGCGACTCTACGGGCGCGGGGCAACCGACGACAAGGGCAACATGTTCGTCCCGATCCTCGCGACCGAGGCGCTGCTGCAAACGGTCGGGTCGCTGCCGGTGAACGTGAAGTTCATCTTCGAGGGGCAGGAGGAGATGGGCAGCCCGCACATGGGCGATTTCGTCGCCGAGCAGCGCGAATTGCTGAAGTGCGATTTGGCGATCAACGCCGACAGCGGGCAGCAGTCGGAGGAGCAGCCGGTCCAGTTGCTCAGCACGCGCGGGATCTGCGGGTTGGAGTTCGCGCTGATCGGCCCGGCCGCCGATGTCCACTCCGGGCAGCACGGCGGCTCGATCCAGAACCCGTTGCACGCCATCGCCGAGCTGATCGCCTCGTTCCACGACGCCGAGGGGCGGATCGCGGTTGAGGGCTTCTACGACGACGTGTTGGAACTCTCGGCGGACGAGCGCGCGGCGATGGTGACGCAGACCTGGGACGAGGCGAAGGAGCGCGAGAAGCTCGGGATCACCGCGTTCTTCGGCGACCCCGACTACACGCCGCGTGAGCAGACGACGATCCGCCCGACGTTGGAGATCAACGGGATCTGGGGCGGCTACATGGGCGAAGGCCCGATGACGGTGATCCCGCGCGTCGCCCGCGCGAAGATCAGCTGCCGGTTGGTCGCGAACCAGGACCCGGTTCGCGTGCGCGACTGCGTGATCGCGCACATCGAGCAGCACACGCCCGTCGGGGTGACCGCCGAGATCACGCCATTCGCGAGCCTGGCCCGCGCCTATCATATGCCGAGCGATCATAGCGCGAACGCCCTCGTCGGCGATCTGTTGGAAGAGATGTACGAGCGGAACCCGCTGCCGTCGCGCACCGGTGGCAGCGTGCCGATCCTGGCGTTCTTCCGCGAGAGCCTAGGGGTCTACTCGGTCGGCTTCGGCTTCGGCCTGCCGGATGAGGGGATCCACGGCCCCGATGAATTCTTCCGCATCTCCAGCTTCATGCGCGGGCAGCACGCCTACCTGCGACTGCTCGATCGGCTGGCGACCTGGACGCCGGGGGCTGACGAGGCGTAGGGCGGCGCGATTCCGGCTTGGTGAGGGGGCGGCAGGGTCTGTTGGTGTGGTTTGCCGGTGGCTTGAAGGCCCGGCTGAAGGCTATCGCCACGCAGTCCCCCTACGGGGACTGGGGTTACGGGTACGGTAATAGGAGCAGGGGGATGCAGCATCAATCACGGGTAGCCGTCTTTGTGCATCTCACCTGGGCAACCTGGGATCGGTTGCCGTTACTGACTGACGAGATCGCCCCCAGCGTTTATCGAGCGCTGGGGGCGAGTTGCCATTCACTACACGTTGACCTCGTCGCGATCGGTGGGATCGAGGATCACCTGCACTTGCTGATACGCCAGCCCGCCACGCTGAGCCTCGCGGAACTTATGCAGCAGTTGAAAGGCGCATCTGCCCATCTCATCACCCATCAACTCGCCCCTGCTGACTTCTTTAAGTGGCAGGGCGGCTATGCTGTATTCTCGGTCAGCCCGCGCCACCTGACACAAGTGCGCGACTACATTGCCAATCAACGCCAACACCATCGCACCGATACACTCCTCCCACTCCTCGAACCTGATAGCGAACCGTTCCGCACACCCGAGTCCCCGTAGGGGGACTTCGTGGCGATAGCCTTCAGCCCACCGGCAAACCGCGTCAACAGACCCTGCCACGCCCACGTTTTCCCCTCACCCGGCCAACCCCTTGAACATCGCATACAGCGCCGCGACGTTTTCATGTCCTTCGATCCGTGACGCATCAGCACTGCCGTTCGTAGAAGTGATCATCGGCCCACAACCGCACGCCGCGAAGGTGGACACCATGACCCATCGTTCCTTCCCCTCCCTGCCGCAACGGATCGCCACGCCGCTCCGACCTGAGCGACGCCTGCCGCTACCGCTCACATTCATCGTCGCGCTGCTGCCGCCGCTGCTGTTCCTCGGCTTCGTCCTGTTCCAGCCCGCACCTGTGCGTGGTGCCGTCGATCCGACGTTCACCGTCAACAGCACGCTCGATGAGCCCGAGCCCGCTGGCGGGATTGCCGATGGGATCTGTCAGGCCACGCCATCCGGGAAATGCACGCTGCGGGCGGCGATCCAGCAGGCCGAATTGATGGGCGCGGCGACGATCATCCTGCCGTCCGGCACCTATGTGCTGACCCTCGGGCAACTTGACATCAAGGCCGGTATCACGATCGAGGGGGCTGGTGCGCCGACGACGATCATCGATGGGAATGGCGACAACCCGGACTGCTACCCCGCTACGGCCCTCTCCTGTCGCATCTTCGATATGAAGACCGGTTCGAGCCTGACCGCCTCGGGCCTCACCGTTCGCAACGGCAAGGCCGGGGAGGGCGAGTCTACCCACTACCACGGTGGTGCGATCCACAATCATGGCACCCTGACGCTGACGAATGTGGTGATCAGCGAGAGCGCCGTGGTGGCGACCGGCTGGGGCGGCGGCGGGCTGACCACCGCCGGCGGTGCGACCGCTTTCCTGGAAGGGGTCACCGTCAACGGCAACATCGCGAAGGCGAATGGCGGCGGGATCGAGAACCTGGGCGGCCTGAGCCTGATCAACTCCACCGTCAGCGGCAACACCGCCGAGGGGCTGGGGGGCGGCGTCTGGCACAGCGGCGCGACCACCTCCGCGCTCAACTCGGTCACGATCGCCGGGAACAGCGCGGCGGCGAATGGCGGCGGCGGGATCAATCGCACCGGCGGGGTCGCGCTGAACGTGCAGAAGACGATCCTGGCGAGTAATACCGGCGGGAACTGCGCCGGTATGCCGGTTTCCTTCGCGCCTGGGTATAACGTCTCAAGCGATGGGAGTTGCCCCTTCGCCAACCCCGGCGACCGCAATTCGACCGATCCGCAACTCGGCCCGTTACAGGACAACGGCGGGGGGCTGCCGACGCACAAGCCCGCCCCGACCAGCCCGGCGGTCGATCTGATCCCGTTGCCGTGCGGCAGCGCCGATCAGCGGGGCGTGTCGCGCCCGCAGGGGGCGGGGTGCGATAGCGGTGCCGTCGAACTACGCCTCTTCACCCTGACGCTGGATAATGGCGGCGGCAACGCGACCGGCGGCGGACCCTACCGCGAGGGGGCGGTAGCGAGCCTCGGCGTCGCGCCCACCGCCGCGCAGGTCTTCACCGGTTGGACGATCGATGGGCAACCCGAGGGCTGGGCGAATCCCCTGACGATCACGATGAACGCCGACCACAACGCCGCCGCCGCTTTCGCCGCTCGGCAGACATTCGCTGACGCCGGGCCGGGCCAGACCGGGGCGACCGAGGCGATCGCGCAACTCGCGGCGCGCGGGATCATCAAGGGCTGCGATCCCGGCGCGAACCTCTTCTGCCCGACCGACCCGACGCTGCGGGCGCAGATGGCTGTCCTGATCGTCCGCGCGCTCGGTTGGGGCGACGAGAACCCGATTAACCCCTTCCCCGACCGCAACGGTGTGGACGACGAACTCTGGCGGGCCGTCGCCATCCTCGCCGATCACGGTGTCGCCAAGGGCTACAGCGACGGCACCTACGGCACGACCAGTCCGGTCCTCAACGCCCAGGTGATCTCGTTCATCACCCGCGCGATGGAAGACGCGGGCTACTGGCAATTCCAGACCGACGACAACACGGTCTACCCGAACGTCGCGCCCGGCTCCGGTCACCGGGTCGATCTGGCGACCTACGTCCACTATGCCGGACCGGTGCGCGGCACGGCGAGCTCGACCGTCGACTTCGCGGGCTGGGACCAGCCGAGCAGCCGTGCCTATTTCGCCTTCGCCCTCTGGCAGGCGCTGGATAGTTATTTCAGCGTGGATCGCGTGCCGTAGGGGGGATGACCCCGCCCCCGTCCCTCCCCTGAAAAGGGA
>DATCMP010000882.1:0-3617 GCA_036563365.1 Thermomicrobiales bacterium | reverse complement strand
CGCTAGGTGGCGGGTGCATAACTGCCGGTATCCGCACGGTCAATCATCCGGTCGAGGATCCCGCGCGATCGAAGGCGCTGTACTGCCTCGTGGGTATCGAGCCGTACATGGACGAGGTGTATTAAGTCGGTTTCGAAGTTGGGATCAGGATATCGGCCTTACCCCCACGGTCATGCGTAGGGGAGAACCGGTCCACTTGATATAGGCACGTTCACGACATCACCGGGACACTTCAGCAATTGCACGAAGTAGGTGTGAGGGTGTAGTAGTCAATTGATGATCCCGTCGGCAAGTCGATCGCCTCCGTGACAGACGCGGTTGGGAACGTCAGCTTGATCCAGGTGTCAGGCTCGCGGCGACAGCGCTGCCTTCTGGCGCTCGCTACGGCTCAGGGTGAGGCTGTTAACGGGCGATGAGGGCCGCATTCGTGCTTGATCACGCCCCTGGCAGGCAGCCAGGTTATTCGCACTCGCCATGAACGCACTAGCTCAGCGCTGAGCTAGTGCTGGCTTGTGCGCCATCCTTGATCACGCCCTGGCGTTGTAGTTCCTGGAGTTCGGCGTCGCTCAGGCCGAGTTCACGCAAGATTTCGGTCGTGTGCTCGCCCATCAGCGGTGGGGTGCGGTGGACCCCACCGGGGGTGTCGCTCAATTTCACCGGCAGCCCGAGCAGCCGCACGCTGCCGAGAGTCGGGTGCTCGCGCTCGACGACCATCTCGCGGTGTCGGGTCTGTGGGTGATCGAGCGCTTCGTCTAATTGATGGATCGGGCCGCAGGGGATACCGGCCTCGTTGAGAATAACCTCCCATTCGGCGGTGGTATGCGTCTGCAACTTCTCGCTGATCAGATCCGCGAGTTCGTAGCGTCGCGCGTAGCGGTCGCCATTCGTCGCGAAGCGCGGATCGGTGAGCCATTCGGGCGCGTCGAGGATCCGGCAGAACGCGGACCAGCGTTTGTCGCCGGTCGCCCCGATCGTCACCCAGCCGTCACCGGTGCGGAATGCTCCGTACGGCGCGTTGATCGGGTGGTGGTTCCCGGCGGGCGGCGGGACGCCCGCGCCGTTGAGGACGCGCACCGCCTGAAAACCCATCGTGCCAATCATACTTTCGAGCAGCGATGTCTCGACGCGCTGGCCACGTCCGGTCCGTTCGCGCGCCTGCAAGGCGGCGAGGATCCCGAACGCCCCGAGCAACCCGGTGAGGAGATCGGCGATCGGGATCCCAACGCGGGTTGGCTCGCCTCCCTCGAAGCCGGTGCTTGTCATCAGCCCGGCGAAACCTTGGATGATATTGTCGAGGCCCGGGCGGTTCGCGAAGGGGCCATCCGGGCCATAGCCGGAGATAGCGCAGTAGATGATCCGTGGGTTCTGCGCCGACATCGCTTCGTAGCCGATCTGTAGCGCCTCCATCACGCCGGGCCGGAAATTCTCGACCACGACATCGGCCTCGCGCGCCAACCGCTGGAAGATCGCCTGCCCCGCTGGCTGTTTCAGATCGAGCGCGAGCGACCGTTTGTTGCGGTTGGCCGAGAGGAAGAAGGCGCTCTCGCCCTGGGCCGCCGGGCCGTTGGCGTCGAAGAACGGCGGGCCAGCCGCGCGGCCATCTTCGCCCTTCGCCGGATTCTCGATCTTGATCACATCGGCGCCGAGATCGCCGAGGTATTGCGCGCAGGTCGGGCCGGCCAGGTGTCGTCCGAGGTCGAGGACGCGAATGCCGCTGAGTGGCATGTTGGTGGTGTCATGCTCGGTCATCGGTCGCCCCTTTACTGCTGATCCTATCAATGGCGACACCGTGCGCCTATTGCCCTTTCCAGACCGGCTTGCGCTTCGCCAGGAACGCATCGACCCCCTCGCGGAAGTCGTCGCTCATGTAGGCGCGCAGCACCAGATCCTCGGCTCGCGGTGGGCGACGCGCCTGGGCCACGCGATGGACCGCCTCTTTCGTCACCTGGATCGTCAGCGGCGCGTTGGCGGCGATCGTCTCGGCGATGGCGCTGGTGCGCGCCTCGATCTCCTCGCCGGGGACGACCTCGTTGGCGAGGCCGATCGCCTTGGCGTCCGACGCCTCGACCATCTTGGCGGTGAAGATCAACTCTTTGGTTCGCGCCGGGCCGATCAGATCGACCAGGCGGGAGTAGTTGTTCATCGACAGACAGTTGCCGAGGGTCCGCGCGATCGGGACGCCGAAGCGGGCATCCGGGGTGCAGATGCGAAGATCGCACGCCATCGCGATCGAGGCACCGCCGCCTACCGCATAGCCGCGGATCAGGGCGATCGTCGGGCGCGCAACCGTCTCCAGGCGACCGATCACCCGATCCATCCGCGCCTCGTAGTCAATCGCGTGCTGCGGATCGGTGAAGGTGCGGAATTGGGCGATGTCGGTCCCGGCGACGAACGCCTTTTCCCCGGCCCCCTGGAAGACCAGCACCGCCAGCGACGGATCGGCCTCGGCGGCGTCGCAAATCCGCACGATCGCCTCATACATCGCGAATGTCATGGCGTTGCGCTGCTCAGGGCGGTTGAAGGTGACCCAGCCGATCGCCCCGCGTCGCTCGAAGAGGACATCGGCGGTGCCGGTGTCGATCGCGTCGCCCATTTCCGTTGCCATCGCGCCCTTCCCTCCTCGATCCCTGCCATAGCCCGCGCCGCACATCACGGGTCTTGAACGCTTCGGTCGCTCTGAGCATTATAGCAACGCCCCCTCCGGGTGCAGGCGAGGCGGGAAGACCGACCGCTATCGTGCGTCTGCGGGGTGAAGACGATCCTTCGCGTGACCCTTGCGGCGGGCGGCAGGCAGCGCACAGCGGTGCCGCAAGGTTGGATGGGGTGATGCTGGGGAAGCAGATGGTTGGTCGAGCGTAGCATATCGTCGGCGAACCCGAGGTGCCGGATGGGCACGAACTGGTGTCCCGCGCGCAGAAGGGCGACGCCGCTCGCCTTGCGTGCCATGACGGCACCAGCGATCTCGCCCCAGAGAATCGGCCCCTTTTCGCGCATTGATCGAGATGTTTCGCGAACAGAACCATTGAAAGTGTCGCAACTCTCTTCCCTCTACACTGGCGAGGGTGTATCCTGTGCGGGGCGTATACAGACATTTGGGTCAAAACCACGGTAGCGGATTGGGCGTATGAATCTCCGGGTGGGCGGTACGATCTGTCGGTATGTGACGAGTCTGGGAGGCAAGCAATGACACGGGTGGGGTGGTGTAGCGGTGCGCGGCGTTTCCCGGCGATAGCTGCAATCCTGGCGCTGGTCCTGGCACTGTTGACGCCAGCCACCAGCAAGGCGGAGGAATGGGCACCACCGGAAGCTGTCTACGTCTCGGAAACCGGTCACAATCTCTATGAGCCGTTCCTTTCCTTCTGGCGCGACAACGGTCGCTTAACCTTCATCGGTAACCCGATCTCCGAGCCGCTGAAGGTGAACGGGACGACCGTGCAGTATTTCGAGAAAGCGCGCCTCGAACTGCAGGGCGACACGGTTGTGCGCGGCACCCTCGGGACCGAATATCTGACGGCGAAGGGGATCGAGCTTAACGAGCGCCCGAGCCGCCCACGCCTGCTGCGTGGCGACGACTTCGATCTCCCGTCGACCACCCCCTTCACCAAATTACGCGGGGC
>DATCMP010000881.1:0-14417 GCA_036563365.1 Thermomicrobiales bacterium | reverse complement strand
CTGATGTCTACCTGGCGATGCAGTCGCGCGGCTATCGCGGGGAGATCTACACCCTCGACGAGTTTCGGATGACCCCGCGCGATTGGGTCGCGCTCGCCGCCTTCGTCGCCGTGGCGGCGCTCGCCCTCTGGGCCGGGCGCTGATCGCGTAACGTGCCATGACACAAGGCCACAGAGAAGGACCGCAATGAGGAACGAACAGACGATCTCGCACGAGGAAGAATCGACGACCGTGACGCCGCAGCCCGACCCCACCGCGCCGCCCGCGTTCACGGTGCGCGATGTCGTCTACCGGTATAACGCCAGCGTGACCGCGCTCGACGGGGTCACGCTCAGCGTGCCGCGCGGGCAGCGCGTGGCGATCCTCGGCGCGAACGGCTCGGGGAAATCGACCCTCATCCGCCTGCTGGATGGCCTCTATTTCCCCACCAGCGGCACGGTCGCCTTCGAGGGGACTGCGCTGACCGAAGAAGCGTTGCAGGACGAGGCGTTCGCGTTCGACTTCCGGCGGCGCGTGGCCCTCGTCTTCCAGAACCCCGACGTGCAACTCTTCTGCCCGACCGTCTTCGATGAGGTCGCGTTCGGGCCGTTGCAACTCCGCTGGCCGAAGGACGAGATCCGCCGCAAGGTCGCCGCGGTCCTCGAAGAACTCGCGATCAGCCACCTGAAAGATCGCCCGCCCCACCGCCTCTCGGGCGGCGAGAAGAAGCGGGTCGCGCTCGCCTCGGTCCTGATCCTCGACCCCGAGGTGATCATCCTCGACGAACCGACCGCCGCCCTCGACCCGAAGAGCCAGAGCCAGGTCGTCGATATCCTCGCCGCGTGGGACGGCGGGGCCAAGACGGTGATCACCGCCACGCACGACCTCGACGTGGTCGATGCGATCGCCGACTGGTGTTATGTCTTCCAGACCGGCAAGCTGGTGGCCGAGGGCGCGCCCGCCGCGATCCTCACCGACGATCCATTACTCGCGCGCACCAACCTCATCCACGCCCACCGGCATCGCCACACCGACGGCACGGTCCATGCCCACCCGCACCGCCACGATCCCGACGAACACCATCGGTAGCGCCACACCGACGCGGCGGGGCGGGCGGCGGATGAAGCCCCCCAGCGCGATCGGCTGCGCCCACTCGGCAGGGCCAACACCCACACTTGCCGGGTGAAGGCTGAAAGCGTTGTCCCGCTGGTGGCTCCGGCGGCGGCTACGGCGGGTGGGCAGGCGTCTCCTTACGTATCCCATATAGGACCATCTTCCCCCATTTGGCCGATACCGTCGGGGTCGGGCGACTGGTACGGTAGGGCCAGGGCTCGTTGGGAGCCCGAGGCAACACAGTGGAGGGAAAGATGACCGACGACAGCACCCGCGCCGAACTCGCCCAACTCCGCGCACGCGTCGCCCAGTTGGAGACAGCACAGCGTCCACGATCACGCCCCCAGCGACTGCGCCGTTTCTTGCCGATGCTCATGGCCGGGTTGCTGGTGGCCCTGCTGCCGCTGTCGCTGCTCGCCGCGAACCCCTTCACCGATCTCGACCCGGCGCAGGACGGCCCGACCGGCCACAACCCCAACATCGACCTGATCTATAACGCGGGGATCACCAAAGGCTGCAACCCGCCCGAGAACACCGCCTACTGCCCGAAGGATCTGGTGACGCGCGAGCAGATGGCCTCCTTCCTCGCGCGCACCGCCGGACTTGGCAGCAATGCCCCGGTTGTCAACGCCAAAACCGTGGGCGGCTACGCCCCGAACGGGCTGGTGCGCATGGCTTCGGCGACCGGCCCGACGCTCAGCAATCCTATCAGCCTCACTGCCACCAACAAAACCGATGCTACGGTGACGATGCAGGCCCCTGGCCCTGGATATATCTTGCTCATCGGGACGCTCACGTACGATGCGTTCAACAACGATTGCGATTGTGAAGCCCAGACCGATCTCGTGAAAGCTTCCGGGCCGGGGTCCTTTAGTTCGCCAACCCAGTACACCCGCGTGGGGCAGCAGGCGAATAGCGCGACGCAAGCGGCGGTGACCATCACGGCATTTGACGTTGCCTCGACATCGGGTACATATTCCTACAATCTGGTCAGCAGGAAAGCGGGCGGGACTGGCGCCGTACGCGCGTTCAACAGCGTCTTGACTGCCCTCTATGTCCCATTCGACGGGACCGGCAGCGCCCCCTCCCTCCCGGTGGTACTTCCATGATGAAAAGGGGCGGGCACAGTGCCCGCCCCTCCTGGCATCGCCTTCGGTCCCGGCTATTCCCAACCGTCACCCATATCCCCTCCCCGAGCAGCGTATAGCGGTCGCCCCCATGGATAACGTCTCGAGCCGACGTTACCACCCATGGCGTCGCCCGAACGCCCGCTATACAATGGCGCTCGATCCGCACAGATGATCAGCGATCGTCGGGAGGGGAGATGGGCGATCAGCCAGGCGCCGCGCCAGATGGCACACCGGCTCTGATCGGGCGCGATCAGCAGTTTGCGACCCTCCTACACGCCTACACCACAGCGGCCTCGGGGCGCGCGACTGTGGTCATGCTGGCGGGGGAGCCGGGGATCGGCAAAAGCCACCTGCTCGCCGCGCTGGCGGCGCACGCCGTTACGGACGGCGCGCTCGTGTTGCGCGGCAGCGCCTCCGAGGCGGCGGGGATGCCCCCCTACCTCCCGCTTCTGGAAGCCCTCGGTCGCCATATCCGCGCCACGCCCCCGGAAGAACTCCGCGCGCAAGCGGGCGAACTGGTGCCGGTGCTGGCGACGATCCTGCCGGAATTGCCCGCCCGCCTCGGGGTGATCGCGACCGGCTATCCCCTCCCCGCCGAGCAGGCGCGCCTGCGCCTTTACGAGGCGATCGGCTACTTTCTGGCCGCGATCGCCGCCGAGGCACCGCTGCTCCTCATCCTCGATGATCTGCACTGGGCCGACGCGGCCAGCCTCGATCTCCTCGCCCATGTCCTCCGCGTCCAGCCGATGATCCACCTGCTGCTCGCCGGGGCGTACCGACCCGGCGAAGGGGCCGAGAACCCCTCGCTGCTGCGACTCCTCGCCGAGTTGGGTCGTCTGCGCGCCCTCACGACCGTCGAACTCGCGCCGTACGACCAATCGGCGCTCGCGGCCCTGGGGGCGGAACGCCTCGCGGCACCGCTCGCGTCGGAGGTCGCCGCCGCGCTCCACCGGAAGAGCGAGGGGAACCCGTTCTTCGCCGAGGAATTGTTGCGGAGTTGGCGCGAGGCGGGCGCGATCGTCGCGGAGGAGGGGCGCTGGCGGGCGACCCCGCACCTCACCGAGGAACTGCCCGCCACGATCGCCGCCGTTGTCCGGCAACGCCTGACGCGATTCGGCCCGGCCACCAACGACCTCCTCCGCACCGCCGCGATCGTCGGGCGACGTTTCGATGCCCCATTCCTCGGCGCGGTCACCGGGCAGGACGCCGAGCAGATCGAGGAGCAGTTGCAGGCACCCGTCCGCGCCCGCCTCCTCAGCGTGGACGATGACGGCGGCTACGCCTTCGGCCACGATACGATCCGGGAGACCCTCTACGGCGAGGTGACGCCGGTGCGCCGTCGGCGGCTGCACGGCTTTATCGGGCGGGCGATCGAGGCGCGCGGCGAGACGCGAACCGCGCAGCAATTAGCCGATCTGGCCTTCCACTTCACGCACAGCGGCGACCGCACGCGCGGCGCGGACTACTCGCGGCAGGCGGGCGACCAGGCGGCGGCGGCTTTCGCCTTCACCGAGGCGACCGCCCATTATCGCGAGGCCCTCGCGCTGCTCGACGCGACCGACGCGGCGCGCGGGCCGCTCCTCCTCAGCCTGGGCGAGACGGCGAGCCTGGCGAACGCCGAGGCCGACGCGGTCACGGCATTCAAGGAAGCCGAGGGGATCTTCTGCCGCAACGAGGATCGGGCCGCGGCGGCGCGGGCCGCTCGCGGCGCGGGTCGCGCGGCCTGGCGACAGGAACAGGCGGACCAGGCCCGGGCCGCCTACGAGCGCGGCCTGGCCTATATCACCGGGGAGGACCGCCGCGAGACGGTGGAGCTCCTGATCGATCTCGCGGGGCTGCTCGGCCTCTCGCAGCAGCGCCCGAAGGATGGGGCGACCCTCGGCCACCGCGCCCTCGCGCTCGCGGGCGCACTCGGGGAACGCGCGCTCGCGACGAGCGCCCGCCGCGTCCTGGGCGACCTGCTGATCCGCGACAACGATTTCGCCAACGGGCTCCCGCTGCTCGAAGCCGCCCTCGCCGCCGCGACCGCCGACGACGATCCGGCGGTCGCGGCGGAATGCTGCGGCGCTCTCTTCCACGCCTACATCTGGCTCGGGGAGATGCGCCGCGCCTGGGATGTCCTCGATCAGCGCCTGATCTTCGCGCGCCGGTCCAACGATCTGCACCAACTCCGCCACGTCTACGGCTGGCTGGCGATGCAGCACGCCCAGCACGGGCGCTGGGAGGAAGCCGGGGCGGTGCTGGAGACGGCCCAACACCTCGTCGAGCGCCTGCCGAACCCCGAGGCGCTCGGCTTCCACTACGTGGCGCTCGGCACCCTCGCCTGGTTGCGCGGGGACTACGCCCCGGCGGAAGAGTTCGCGCAACGCGCGATCGCCATCTTCCGTGAGCTAGGACCGGGCGCATTGCTCTGGTATCTCACCCCGCTCGGGATTATCCAGCTCAACCGGGGGAAAGAGGAAGAAGCCCGCGCGACCCTGGCCGAGGTCGAGGCGCTGCTCGCCTCGCAGCGACCCGGCGGGCCGCAGGCGGCGGATGCGCTCAGTTGGCTCGGGGTCGGGGCCACCCTGCTCCGCGACCGCGAATTCGCCGCCCGTCTCTACCCCCGGCTCCTCCCCTTCGCCGGTCGCCGCACCGATCTCCCGATCGACGTCGTGCTCGGCGAACTCGCGACCGTCCTCGGCGACTGGCCCGCCGCCGAGCGCCACCTGACCGCGGCGACGGATCGCGCCCGCGCGGTCGATGACCTGATCTGGCAACCCGGTATCCTCGCGGCCCAGGGGCGGCTGGCCCGGGCGCGCGGCGGCCCCGGCGCGGCGGCCCGCGCCCGCGAAGCCCTGGGCGCGGCGCTGGCGCGCTACGAAGCATTCGGGATGCGGGGCGAAGCGGCGCGGGTCCGCGCGGAGCTCGATCATCTCGCTGAGCCCCCCGCCACCCGCCCCGCCCTCCCCGGTGGCCTCAGCGCCCGCGAGGCCGAGGTGCTGCGGCTCGTCGCGACCGGGCGTACCAACCGCGCGATCGCCGCCGAGCTGTCGCTCAGCGAGCGCACGGTCGGCAATCATCTGACCAATATCTTCAACAAGCTCGGCATCGACAATCGCGCCGCCGCCACCGCGTTCGCCCTCCGCAACGGCCTCGCCTGAGCCACCGCGCTCGCCCCCCGCCCGGATAACGCCAGACCGCAGGCCGCGCCACCGACCAATCGGTGGCGCGGTTCGACCCGCTGGCGAATGAGTAATTCTCTCTATCGCTCACAGCGGTGCCATCATCACGCACACACCCACGAGCCGACGCGATTGAGTAATTGCCACGATGTGCCAAGCGTGCCTTCCTGGCATCGTAGTGGGCAGAGAAGGGTGACATGATGTCGGCCCGCAACACGAACGGAGGAGGCAAACGATGCGCGGCTCGAAACAGGATCTCCCGGTGGTCTTCGAAGCAGGCCCGATGTCGACCCGGCAGGCGGAATGGGGCGGGATGAACGTCGCGATCGAGACGGCCCCCACCGGGGCGGATTCGACGCCGCTCCTCAAGGGCCTCCCCGACGACCGCTGCCAGTGCCCGCACTGGGGCTACGTCATCAGCGGCAAGATGCGCGTGAAGTACGCCGATCGCGAGGAATTGATGGTCGCGGGCGACGCCTATTACCTCGCCCCCGGTCACAGCGTTTTCTGCGAGGAAGCCGGTTCGATCGTCGAATTCTCCCCCCAGGATCAGTATCAGCAGACGATGGAAGTCATGTTCCGCAACATGCAGGCGCTCGGGGAACACTGAGCCACCGCACCCGCCCGGCTCCGCTGGATTTGCAGAAGCAGCGGGCCGGGCGAACTTTTTCATCGCGCGGCGCATCTGATGAACACGCGACGGCGGCGACCGGCGGCGCGACGGGGGCACTGCGATGAAAGGAGCAGCGATGATCAGGGACGAACCATCGTCACACGAACTGCTCCGCCGCCTGGACAACCGACTCGCCGCGACCGATTCAAACGATGACCGGCCTGAACTATCGCAACAGGAGGATACCATGACCGCGCCGTCCCACGCCGACGACCTGTCCCTGCTCCGCGCGACCGTGGCCGCGCAGCAATCGCGGCTCGCCCGGTTGGAGCGCCGGACATCGCGCCCGCGCCGCCTCGTGCCGCTCCTGCTGGTCGCGTTCCTGGTGGCCCTGATGCCGATGGGCCTGCTCGCCGCCAATGCGTTCACGGATCTCGACCCGGCGCAGGCCGCGTCGCACAACCCGAATATCGATCTCATCTTCAACGCCGGGATCACCACCGGCTGCGGCGGCGACCCGACGACCTACTGCCCGAAAGATGTCGTCACGCGCGAGCAGATGGCCTCTTTCCTCGCGCGCACCGCCGGGCTCGGCAGCTACCCGCCGGTCGTCAACGCGAAGACCGCCCAGACGGCGGCGAACGCGGATCACGCCACCAATGCCGATCAGCTTGGCGGACACCCGGCAAACTACTATCAGCCGGCCGGCCAACCGATCGCCAATGCCACCAACGCGACGCAGCTCGGCGGCCAGCCAGCGAACGCCTACGTCAGGACCAGCGCCGCCTTCGTCCATCGCGCGATCCCCGCCAACATCTCGGGGCACGTCACCTCGATCGACAGCCCGCTGACGAACGGCCAGCCCAACGTCCTGGTCTTCGTCACCCACAATTTCAATCCAGGCGCTGTCGGGCCGAGCGTCTATAACCCGCACCCATTCGGCGTCTACTATGTCGATGGCAAGTGGACGATCTTCAACGAGGATATCGCCGCGATGCCGGTGAACGCCCAGTTCAACGTACTGGTCATCCAGCCGTAAGGGACCGGGCGACGAAGCAAAGGCGCGGGGTGAGCATCATGCTCACCCCGCGCCCGCGTATCGCCGTGCTCGACTACTCGACAGCGGTGGGCTCACCATCAGCGCCATAACGGCGCAGGGAATGGCCCGCAGCATCAGTGCCGGGCATCAGGCGGGCAGATAGTTGAGGGTGGGGTATTCGGCGGGACGACCGAGGAGATAGCCTTGCACGTAGTCTGCACCGTGCTCCCGCGCCCAGGCGAGTTCTTCGGGTACCTCGATCCCCTCGGTGACGGTGCGGAGGCCCAGTTCGCGCGCCACTTCGAGGATCTTGCGCGCGATCAGCGCCTTGTAGGGGTCGCGATGCACGTCGCGGATCAACTCCATGTCCAGCTTGAGATAGTCGGGGCGCAACTGGTGCAGCAGATTGAGCGAGGAGTAGCCCGAGCCGAAATCGTCGAGGGCGACCGCGAACCCGGCGTCGCGGTAGTAGTGCAGGATCCGCTGGAGATGGCCGAGATCCTGGGTGCGGTCCGACTCGGTGATCTCGAAGACGATCCGGTCGCGGGAGATCCCGGCGGCATCGATCGCGGCGACGGTCGAACGGAGGCAGAAGGCCGGATCGTAGATGGCGGTCGGGTTGAAGTTGATGAAGATCTTGCCGCCGATGCCGCGCCCCGCCGCCTCGCGGATAGCGGTGCGCCGCGCCAGCAGATCGAGCTGGAAGAGGAGCCCGGCCTCGCGCGCCAGATCGAGGATCGGCCCGGCGGCGATCCCCGCCCCATCCTGGGCGAGGCCGCGCAGAAGGGCTTCGTGGGCGAACGGTTCACCGGGCTCGGTGGCGTGGACGATCGGCTGGAAATGGCAGGTGAGCCGCCGCTCGCGCATGAGGTCGAGCAGCCAGCCCGACCGGACCTGCCCGATGAAACGGCTGAGCGGCGTGACCTGCGGGAAGACACTCAGGGCCGGGGCGGCGGGGTCGGTGGTGAACAGGCTTTGCGTGTCGCGCAACTCCTCGCCGCTGAGCGCCCCGGCGAGTGCGGTGACGAACGGTTCGAGCTCGCCCTCGCGCAGGCTGACGCGGACACTCTGCCCATCGTCAAGGCGCTCGTAGCTGGCCCCCCCGTTGTGCAACGCGGCGAGGGCTTTCCCCAGGCTGTGGCCGAGCGGGAACCAGAGGTAGAGCCGCCCCGCCCCGGCGAGCTTCTCCGGCAGCCCTTCGCAGCGCTGGCAGGGGGCGTTCGACGCGACAGAGAGGGCGATCGCTTGCATGGTTCGTGATCCTCCACCGCGAACGAGTCATAGAGTCATACGCCTGTGTGCAGTGTAACGGTCGTCCACGCCAGGACCCAGGGGCATTGGGGTCAGTGCGGGTGGGAAATTAGTCCTAGCAGCAACGCATTAGCGAAGAAAACGCCATCGCGCGAGGAGTGGGGGAAAGGCGGTGCGATGTGGGGAGATCTCGACCCTCCCGCTTCAGGGGGGGTCGCCGCGCAGCGGGGAGGGGTCGAACCCTGGCACGTCGGTTGCCAGCCCCGTCCGCGCGCACGGTGCGCTATACTGCTCCCCATGAGCAGCACACAGCCAACCGCGCCACCGCCCGCCGCCGCGCCGGGGATCGAGCGGGTCAGCACCGTCGAACTCTTCTTCGATCTGGTCTTCGTCTTCGCGATCACGCAGTTGACGAGCCTGGTCGCGCACCCGCACGGCCCCGGCGATTATCTGCGCGCAAGCCTCGTCTTCATGACGCTGATGTGGATGTATGGTGGCTACACCTGGCTGACGAGCAATCTCGCCATCGAACGCCCATGGCAGCGGCAAATCCTCTTCATGGCGATGGCCGGTTTTTTCATCATGGCCCTCAGTATCCCCGAGGTCTTCGAGGCCGGGGGCTTGCCCTATGGCCTCGGCCTGCTCTGCGTCACCGCGATCCACGCCTTCCTCTTCTCGACCGCGCCGACCGGCAGCGCCCGCGCGATTCGCGGGATCGCGGGCTACAACGTCGCCGCCGCGCTGCTGGTCCTCGCGGCGGCGTTCGTGCGCCCGCCATGGGACTGGCCCCTCTGGACGGCGGCGGTGGCGGTGGTGATCCTCGCCAGCATCCGTCGGCGGGAGCGCGCTTCCAGATCAGCCCGGCCCATTTCGTCGAGCGCAACGGCCTGCTGCTGATCGTGGCGCTCGGCGAGAGTATCGTCGCGGTGGGCCTGGGCGCGCGAGGACTGCCGATCACCCCGTCGCTGGTCCTGACGGCGGTGCTGGCCCTCCTCCTCTCCGCCGCGATCTGGTGGACCTACTTCGACCGCGACGATCGGCGGGCGGAGCATCAGTTCGCCGCCGCCACCGCCGCCGACCGCGCCCGGATGGCCCTGCTCGGCTTCGGCTACGCCCACTTCGTGATGATCGCCGGGATCATCCTCATCGCGGCGGGGCTGGAGGTGGGAATCGCCCACCCGCTCGGCCACGCCGAGGCGATCGGGCTCTGGAACCTCGCCGCCGGGCTGGCCCTCTACCTCGTCGGCGACACCCTCTATCGCCGCGTGCTGCGGATCGGCCCCGGTCGTCTCCGCCTCGCCATCGCCGCGCTCATATTCCTCACCGTGCCGCTGGGGTTGGCGTTCGGCGCGCTGGCCCAGGTCGCCGCCTGCGTCCTCCTGCTGCAACCGCTCTGGATCGTGGACCGCAAAGGGGGAGGGGGTCCGCCACGCTAACCCGCCGATTCCGGTGGGTACAACCGTTGCCAGGATCGCGACGACGTGCATCCGTCATCACCCCACAACGCCCCGCTACTGACTCCCGCCTGCCGATTCCTCATCCCCCTTGCACCATCCGGCCCGCTGCCGCAAGATGATGGCCGATCGGCGAAGGGCCAACAGGAGCGGGAGGCGGCGATGGCTTTGACAGGGCAAGTGGCGCTGGTCACGGGGGCCAGCAGCGGGATCGGGCGCGGGATCGCGGAGACGTTGGCGCAACGCGGCGCGGATGTCGCCATCAACTATCACCGCGACGCCGCTGGGGCCGAGGAAACGGCGCGGCTGGTCCGCGCGACCGGGCGACGGGCGCTCGTCGTCGGGGCCGATGTCGGATCGCCGGACGCGGTCGCGGCGATGTTCGCGCAGCTGGATGCTGAGTTCGGGGGGATCGATATCCTGGTCAACAATGCCGGGCATGGCGGCGGCGGCACGGTCGCCGAGACCCCGTTCGAGGACTGGGAGCGGGTGATCCGCAGCAATCTGCACGGCCCCTTCCTCTGCGCGCAACAGGCCGCGCGCCGCCTGATCACGCAGGGACGGGGCGGGCGGATCGTCAATATCAGCTCGGTCCACGAGGAAGCCTGTTCCGCCGGGGGCGGTGCTTACTGCGTGTCCAAGGCGGGAGTGCGGAACCTGACACGGACGCTGGCGCTGGAATTGGGGGAGCACGGCGTGACGGTCAACGACGTCGCGCCGGGGATGATCCTGACGCCGATGAATCGCCGCGCGCAGGAAGACCCGGAACACCTGGCCTGGGCGGAGGCGCAGATCCCGGTGCGCCGGGCAGGACGGCCCGCGGATATTGCCGGCATGGTTGCCTTCCTCTGTTCCGAGGAAGGGAGCTACTGCTCTGGCAGCACCTTCTTCGTCGATGGCGGCTGGATGTTGACCTGGCCGCCGGTGTAGGCGGGTAGTCGGTAGACGGGAGTCCGTAAGTCCGTAGTCCGTAGTCCGTAGTCCGTAGTCGTTGAACGATGACATGAAGGGACCGCGCTCGCCGCAAACCTTCTGCGGACTACGGACTCCCGTCTACCGACTAGCCCCTTGGAACCGCAGCAGACTCCACCCGACGAGCCCGGCGATGAGCGAGGCGGCGAGGATGCCGACCTTGGCGGCGTCGAGCAGCGCCCCCTCGCCGAAGGCGAGCGACCCGATGAAGAGGGACATCGTGAAGCCGATCCCGGCGAGCCAGCCCGCGCCGTGGACGTGCCGCCAGCCGACCCCCGCTGGCAGGTTGGCGAGGCCGCCGCGCACCGCCAGCCACGCGCCGAGCGTCACGCCCACCGGCTTGCCGACGACGAGCCCGAGCGCCACCCCGAGCGTCACCGGCGCGGCCAACGCCCCCCCGAGCCCGCCGCCGAGCGCCACGCCCGCGTTGGCGAGGGCGAAGAGGGGGACGATCCCGAACGCGACCCAGGGCTGGAGGGCGTGCTCCAGGCGCTGCAGCGGCGTCTGCACCCCCTCGATCAGCGCCTCGAGCTCCGCGAGGGCGGCCTGCTGCCCGCCGTTGGTCAGGATATTGGCGGCCTCCTCGCCCGCGCGATCGAAGTCATCGAGCAGCGCGCGGCCCCGCAGCAGGAATTCGCCGGTGTGGCAGCGCGTGCGCGCCGGGATCGTCAGCGCCAAGAGGACCCCGGCGATCGTGGCGTGGATCCCCGACTGGAGGAGCGCGGCCCACAGGCCGAGGCCGAGCGCCGCGTAGGCGAGCGGGTGGCGGACGCGGAGCAGGTTCGCCGCCACCAAGAGCGCGAGGCAGAGCGCGGCGGCCCCCAGCGCCCCCCAGGCGATCGCGCCCGTGTAGAAGAGGGCGATCACCAGCACCGCCCCCAGGTCGTCCGCGATGGCGAGGGCGGCGAGGAAGATCTTGAGGCCGGTCGGCGCCCGGCTGCCCAGCAGGGCCAGCACGCCGAGCGAGAAGGCGATGTCGGTCGCCATCGGGATCCCCCAGCCCCCGATCCCCGGCCCGCCGCGATTGATCGCGGCGTAGATGAGGGCGGGGAACGCCATCCCGCCGAGGGCGGCGGCGATCGGCAGCGCCGCCTGACGTGGTGAGGCCAGCTCCCCGACCAGCACCTCGCGCTTGATCTCCAGGCCGACGACGAAGAAGAAGACCGCCATCAAGCCGTCGTTGATCCAGTGCAGCAGGCTCTCGGTGAGCGGGCCGATGGTGATCTTCGTCGCCCATAGGCTCGTATAGGTCCCCGCCCATGGCGAGTTGGCCCAGACGAGGGCGACGAGGGCGCAGGCGATCAGGATGATCCCGCCCGCCGCCTCGTTCCGCAGGAAGGCCGCGAGCGGGTAGAGCACCGTGCGGATCGGCGGCCGCCGGTCGATTGGCACCAAGCGGGCGGGCGTTCCCATGTCACTCCTTACCATACCGCGCTCGGCACGCAACGCTCACGAAAAAGCCGGGCATCCCTCGGTCGGACACCGGAGGCACCGCGCCCGGTGAGCCGATCGGGCCACAACGATCGCGAACGCCGTCGCCGCCCGTCCAACACGCCCCGCACCGGCGTTGCCCTCCGACGGCGCGCAACGCAAAAAGAGGCCAGTCGTTGACTGCCTCCTCCACGCTTGCGATGATCGGGGCAAGCGAGCCCAAATGCGATTGTCAGACCGGATACATCACCGCTGCTGAGCGCGCGGCGACCGTTCAGCCAGGGATAAGGATAGCCAGAAATGGCCGCTTGTCAAGGCGAGGCTGCGCTGACACCCCCGAACGCGCAGGTGCAACGCCAAGGATCGGCGTGGCGGCTCACCGCCGAGGCCAGTCCCATCTGGCTTATCGCTTGCGCTATCGGCTAAACGTGCATCAAAAGTAACGTTGCCCTGACTGCGAGCGGAAGAGTTCGTAAGCTCCTCACGCGAGGAGCGAGGGCGGCGAACGCCACCCCCGTCGCGACGTCGTACTTCGTGGTTCGGCTGTATCCCGCAGGGGTGCTTCGTGCTTCGCTACGCTTCCCCGACCCGCGCCAAGAACCGCGCGCCGATGTCAACCGAGGCCCAGACGGTGGCGGCGACGATGGCGATCGCCAGGGTCGGGCCGATCAGCCACGCGGCGACGGTGAGATTGGGCGCGAAGGCGGTGGCGGCGATCGGCAGGCAGAGGGCGATGCCCGCCAGCCCGGCGGTGGCGATCCCGACGAGCAGGGAGATCAACGAGCCCCAGCCGGAGGACATCTTCTTCGGATCGTCCCAGTCGAGCCGCGCCCAGGGCGCGGAGGCACCGATCGCCGTCGCCAGGATCGCCGCCCCGAGGAGTTGGATCCCGAGCCACCCATAGGCGAACCCGAGGATATTGAACCGCTTCCAGATCTCCGCGCCGATCAGCAAGGCGGTGCTGAGGATGGCGAACGGGATGAAGGCGGCGGCGAGCTTGCCGCGCAAGAGTTCACGCGGCGGGATCGGCGCGATCTTGAGGATCCACCATGCTGTCCCCTCCATGCTGATCGCGTTCGCGGCGACGCGCCGGAAGATCAGGACGGTGGCGAACAGAATCCCGACGGCGATCAGCAACCCGGCCGGATCGAAACCCGCGCCACCGATTCCGCTGAATACGTCATCGAGGTCGCGCGACCGTCTGCCGCCGTTGCCACTCAGCAGATTGACGTAGACGATCGGCAGGATGACGAGCGGCGTCAGCAATTGGGCGAAGTTGCGGAGGTCGCGCGGGATAACCCGCCAATCCTTCAGCGCAATCGCCGCCCAGGCGGGCGCATGCCCGAGCCAACCCGCATTCGCGGCATCCCGGGCGACGCGGGCACGGCTGCGATTGGCCGATCCGGCGCTCTGCATCCTCGCCCAGCCGACCGCGTAGAGCCGATCGGCGACGATGACACACACGGCGAAAACGCCGAAGGTGAGGACCAGGAACCCGGCGATCTCGGCGAACGCGGCCAGCCATCGCCCGTTCCCCGCCGCCGCGAGGCCGCGCCCGGCGACGAGCGAGGGGAGCGGCACGACGGCGATCCGGTGGAGCCCGTCGAGGATCACGGCGGGGTCGTTGTTCGCCTCGGCGAAGCGGCGCGTCCAGATCCGCGAGGTCTGCCCGACTAGGCTGAAGCCGATGCCGACGAGCGCGCCGACGAGCCCCAAAACTTCGCGCACGCGGCGTGCGGGCGCGAAGCGGGCGACGAGCATCGTCAGCAGCGCGCCGAGCCCCGCGGGCAGCAACGGCGTGCCGAGGACGGCGACCAGGGCCAGGAGATAATAGAGCGGCCCGTAGCGCAGCCCGAACCCGTAGGTGACCAGCGCCGGGACGGCGGTGATCAGGACGATCGCATAATAGGTGGTGAGGCCGTCGAGGATCTTGGCGGTAAAAACGGCGCGGCGACTGACCGGCGCGGTCATCAGCGTTTCGAGGTCGCTGGTGAGGAACAGCGCGCCGAGGGCGACGGCGAAGCTACTGAGCAAGATGATCACCGCGACCGCCGTGAGGATCAGCCCCGGCAACAGGGCATCCAGGCCGCTGTCGGGGTAGCGTCGCAGCAGACTGCCGACGCCGAAGCCGACCAGCGCCGAGAGGAACCCGAGCCACCCCGCGCCCCAGATCATCAGGAGGACTTTCAACACCTGCTGCCACCACTTTTGCCCCCGGAAGGTGTTGAACGAGATCGTCCAGCGCAGCACCAGCAGCAGCCAGAGATCGGA
>DATCMP010000880.1:0-14129 GCA_036563365.1 Thermomicrobiales bacterium | reverse complement strand
AGCTATAACCTCCGCGGCGGCGAGTGCAACGCAGCACTCGTCATCATAAGCGGGAACACCCAACTCTTGGAGCGCATCGGCAAGCGTGGCAAGCTCTCCACCTTCCAAGAACTCATAAATCCAATC
This sequence comes from Thermomicrobiales bacterium, assembly GCA_036563365.1. Lineage (GTDB taxonomy): Bacteria > Chloroflexota > Chloroflexia > Thermomicrobiales > CADCWN01 > CADCWN01. The sequence goes on along the minus strand of DATCMP010000880.1, from coordinate 14,003 downwards.
GTCGGCAGGGTCATTGTCGAAGGCAGTCTTGCCCCATGCCCCCATAGTGGACCCTTCCCTGAGTCGATAACTACGCGCTACTCACCGATCGACGTCGGGGTGACCGGCCGATGCTCCGAGGGGTAATCGACGATCTTATCCCACTCGTCGGCGGCGGAACGGGCGACGAAGGCGATCAGCGGCTCGTCGCCGATGTTGTAGACCTCGTGCGGCACGCCTGGCTTGATGTAGATGAAGTCGCCCGCCTGGTTGATGATCTCCTGCCCCAAACCCTCGCCGAAGGTGTGCTTCACCTTCCCCTGGAGGATGAAGAGCATCACCTCGAAGCCGTCGTGGATGTGCGCGTAGGCGATCGCGCCGGGCGGCACGGTGGCGACGTTGATCGACAGCGCCTGCGAGCCGACATTCTTGCCCGAAATCCCCTGCATATACTGGATACCGTTCCAGGCGCGACCGTCGCCGCCGCCGCGCAGGGTGGCGATCCCACCCCGATCCTCGACCGCGCCGAGATCGAGCGCCCCGGTCCCCTCGGTCTGTGTCGCCATCGTGTAGCCCCTTTCCCACGCTCGCTCACCCCACTGCTTCCGGTCGCTACGATACACCAAGCGCGGGGGATGCGCGAACGGGGCGTTGACCTCTCCCCCGGCCCCTCCCCGCGTCGGGGAGGGGCCGGGGGCCTAATACTATAATTTGACCGTTATATAACATATCTGTTATCTTTCCGGTATGGACGAGCTATTGACGGTCCTCGCGGACCCGACGCGGCGACAGATCATCGCGATGCTGGCCGAGCGGGAACGTTCGGCGGGCGAACTTGTCGCGGCCTTCGCGGTCAGCCAGCCGGCGATCTCGCGTCACTTACGCATCCTGCGCGAGGCCGGGCTGGTGGCCGTGCGCGGCGAAGGGCAGCGGCGGATCTATCAGCTTGATGCCGCGCCGCTCGCCGCGCTCGATGATTGGCTGATGGGCTACCGGCGCTTTTGGTCCGCGCGCCTGGACGGTCTCGAACGACGGATCGAGGAGCGTCGTCGCGAGGCGTTGACACAGGCAACAGAGGAGGAACGATGACGGACGATGAGCGGCGGCTGGGCACGATCGACTATCGCGACAAGCAGGTGATCGTGCGGATGGAGCGGCGCTTGGGCGCACCGCCCGCCGAGGTCTGGCAACTGCTGACCGACCCAGAGGAGTTGCCGCTGTGGCTGGCGGAGGTGGAGATGGAGCCGCGCGTCGGCGGTGCCTTCAACCTGACGTTCGAGAATACCAATTCGTCCAGCCGGGGCCAGATCACCCGGTTCGAGCCGGTGAGCACGTTCGAGTTCATGTGGCAAACGGGCGAGAAGTTCGAGTCGCTCGTCTGCTTCGCGCTGCACCCGACGGCGGATAATGCCGGCACCGATCTTGTCCTCACCCATACGACCCTCCACACCCGCGAAGGGGCGAACGAGTACGCCGCAGGTTGGCATCACCACCTCGATCTGCTGGCCGCCCGCGCCGCCGGGCTCGCAGCGGACTGGAACTGGCTGCAATTCAACGACTTGCTGGAAGGATACACTGGAAGTATGAACGACGAACGACGAAGTACGAACGGCGAGTGATCTAGTGGACGTAGCGGACGTAGCGGACGGGTGGGCGAGTGGGGACGGAACAGGAGTCGCGGAGACACGGCGGGGGTGAGGGGTTAACGTCTCATGTTAACGAAGGAGCGATGGCGATGGCCGTGAGCGCCAAGGCGGCGATGTTGATCCGCAAGCCGATCCGCGAGGTTTTTGCGGCGTTCGTCGATCCCGCGATCACCACCAAGTTCTGGTTCACCAAGAGCAGCGGCAGGCTGGCACCGGGCGCGCGGGTCCGCTGGGAGTGGGCGATGTACGGCGCCTCGACCGAGGTCACCGTGCGGGCGTTCGAGCAGGACGAGCGGCTCGTGATCGAATGGTCGGGCTACGACGCGCCGAACACGGTGGAGTGGCTGTTCAGCGCGCCGACCGCCGACACCACGTTCGTCAGCATCACCAACACCGGATTCAGCGGCGATGCGGAGGCGGTCGCGGGGCAATTGGTCGACGCGACGGAAGGCTTCACGATGGTCCTCGCGGGGCTCAAGGCGCTGCTGGAGCACGGCATTCTGCTCAACCTCGTCGCCGATCGTTTCCCATCCGGGGTTGCAGCGCAGTAATGCGTGGCGGCATCGCGCTGGTCGTGGCGGGTCACCGACCCGCCCCGACCACGAAATTCACACGCCCACGGTGATCGCAAAGCAGGAGTTGTACGCCGCATCCTACAAGGGGATACTGCGCGCGGTTGTGTGTCAGTAGGCCGGGTCGGGATCATCGAGGACGGGCGTGGCGAGCCACCCCTTGTCGGCGGGCGGGCACATGATCTCCAAGACGATCCCGTTGGGGTCGGCGAAGAAGAAGGCGCGCATCCCCGGGCCGAGCGGGCGAATCGGCGTTAGGTGATCGACGTTGGCGTCGGTGAGGCGCCCATGCCACGCCTCGAACGCCGCGACGCTCGGCGCGAAGAAGGCGATGTGGTCGAGCGCCCGCCCGGTCGAGGGGAGGGTCGCGTCTTTATGCACGGGGAGGGTGGCGTCGGGGAACTCGAAGAAGGCGAAGACGGTCGTCGGGGTCACGCTGATGAAATAGTGGCGCTCGTTGCCCGGTCGGGGCATCCGGTGCGCCATGATGACCTCGCCGCCGAGGAGATCGCGGTAGAAGGCGACGGTTTTCTGCATGTCGTTGGTGACCAGCGCGACGTGGTGCAGCGCGGCGAACGGGCGGTCGGCGGCTTCCATGTGTGGCGTCCTTTCCTGATGGCCGGGTCAGGGGGATAGGATACCACCGTGGGGGAGGGAGGGGGATGGGGGCGGGTGCGGTAGGACCGGCACTGAAGTACCGGTGACGATTATCTGCTGGAACACTGGCTGGTGAACTTTGCAACCCTGCTGCTGAGTTGAGCTTATCGGTCGCTGATCTGGCATAGGGTCGCGCGCAGCGTCGCCGCGAACGCCTGCGGGTGGTCGAGGTAGCCGTTGTGGTGGCCGGGGAACTCGACGTACTCGGCCCCGAGGTGTGCGGCGAGGATTTGGCCCGCACGGCAGTAGTAGTACGGGCGACTCTTCTCGCCACCGGCGAAGATGACCCGCGCACCGTTGGCGGTGATCCGCGCGCGGTCGGGGGTGAAGGCGACGAATGGTGCCACTTCGTGCGTGAGCAGAAATTCGAGATTTCCGCCGACCCGCGCGAATGTCGCCTCGTCCCACGGTTGCCCGCCATCCGCTTCTTCGCTCCGGTCCTCCTGCCCGACGGTCGCCGCGAACTGCCCCCAGGCGGCATACCAGCCGTCGCGCTGCCGGACCGTCTGTAATTCCGCGAAGAACGCCCGCCACTCCGCCGCGTCGGGCAGGACATCGAGGACCGGCGGCTCATGGGCGATGAATGCCGAAACCCCGTGCGGGGCGCGTGCCGCGAGGTCGAGCGCGATGACCGCCCCGCCGCTATTGCCGAAGACGGTCCCGCGTCCCCCGGCCACCGCGTCGAGCAGGGCGCGGGCGTCGGCGCTCTGCTCGGCCATGACGAGATCGCGCGGCGGGTCTTTCAGTGGGCTCCGCGAGTTGCCGCGCCGGTCGTAAGTGATGACCGTGAACCCATCCGCGAGGAGGTCCGCAACCGGGGTGTAATAGCCCGCATCACCGCCGCCCCCGGCGATCATCAGCAGCGCCGGGCCGTTCCCGCGCACCTCATAATGGAGGGTCGCGCCGGGGACGGCGAGTCGGCCGGTCCGCACCGTGGCTGTCATCGTCTGCCTCCTTCGTTTTTTGACCGTATCGCCGTTAAGTCAAGGGGGCTTCTAGTGGCTCTCGCTCTCATGGGTGCTGTGGCGAGGCATCAGGCCCGCTCGGGGATGGCGTCGTTGACGAATGTCATTGTGTGGTTCGCCGCGACACGCCGGCTACGGGCGAACCCCCAGCCGACGAGTGCCGCAGCCACGACGGTGAGGGTGAGGCCCGCGATCCTGACGGCCTCCCGGAACTCCAGCGTCTGCTGCGCGCTCCACCCCGCCGCGGCGATGTCACCGACGAACAGCGCCGCGAGGATCGTGCCGGTGACGGCGATCCCGACGCCGGAGGCGACCTCGGTGGCGGTATCGACGAGGGCCGCGCCGATCGTGGTCCGATCCTGCGGCAGGCCACGGAGGACGTTGACTGCGGTCACCACGCCGACGACGCGCAACCCGGCGGCCACGAGCACGAGGGCGAGCGCGACCCAGCCGTAGCTGAAACCGCCCAGCAGGCCGTAGACGGCGAGCCCGCAGACGACCGCTGCGGTGCTGAGCCAGGCGGCCCGGTCGAGACCGACCCGCTCCACGAACGGATTAACGAACGCGCCGCCCGCGATCAGGACAACGACCTGCGGCAGCATCCCGATGGCGGCGCGTGCGGGCGTCCACCCCCAATCGAGTTGCAGTTGCAGCGTCACCATGTAGCCAAGCCCGGCGGTCGCCAGCCCGGCGGCGGCCTTGAACGCCAGGCCGCCGGAAACGAGCGGGCGCGCAACGAGCGTGAGGTCGAGGAGCGGATACCGCGCCGTACGCTCGCGGAGGACGAAGAAAGTTGCCGCCACGACGATCGCCACCGCCGCCGCCCACGGCACCGCCGCGCCGGTGCCTTTGTTGACGAACAGCGTCGGCGCGACGAGCGCGAGCACGATCGTCGCCGTACCCAGCACCGCACCGGCACTATCGACCGGATCGCGGTGGAGATCGGCCGCAACATCCGCGGTGATGCCGAACCGTATACCGACCATCGCGAAGGCGGCGATCGGCACGTTCACCAGCAGCAGGCTCTGCCAGGGCGCGACCGCGAGCACGAGGCCGCCCAATGGTGGGCCGATCGCGAGCCCGACCAGTCCGACGGTCGAGATGAGGGTTGTGGCACGGACGCGCAGGCAATCCTCCTCGAACAGCCGGAAAGCCAGCGCCATCGACCCCGGCGTCGTCATCGCCGCCGCGAGCCCCATCGCCGCCCGGACGACGATCAGCTGCTCCACGGTCGTGACGAACGCGGTCGCCAGGCTGGCGACGCCGAGCAGGGCCAGCCCGATCAGCATGATCCGTCGTCGGCCAAAACGGTCGGCGAGCGCGCCGAACGCCAGCATCAGCCCGCCGAAGACGACCGCGTAGGCGCCGGTTACCCACTGCAACGCGGTTGTCGAGGCGTGCAGTTCGCGCCCGATCGTGGGCAGCGCGACATTCAGGATCGAGTTGTCCAGCATCTCGAAGAGAAAGACCGCAGAGAGCCCGGCCAGGGCTATCCAGACTTCCCGCAATGAACCGGGGGAGTGGTGGGACCGGCCTGCCGTTGTTTCACCCATTAAGAACTCCTTGCACGCCGCAGGCGGCGCAGCGTGAACGATATCGTCGCCCTTCGAGCGTTGGCCTCGCCGTATGAGGACGGCCATCGCCCGCCGTGTGCCGCCCCGGTACGGCTGCCTGTCCGGTCGCCTTAGCGTTGCTAAGGAGGTTGTCGCCACTCTACCTTAGCGATGCTAAGTTGTCAAGGGTAGAGCGGGCGAGCGGGCGAGCGGGGACCGGACGCGCGGTCGGCGGGATCGGTCATACTATGCGCGGCGATCGGGCGGTGCGGGAAAGGGGGACGGGGATGGCGCTCCAACGCGAGACGGTGGTGCGCGAAGCGCTGGCGCTGCTGGATGAGGTCGGGCTGGAGGGGTTGACGGTGCGACGGCTCGCCGCGCGCCTCGGGGTGCAGAATCCCGCCCTCTACTGGCACTTCAAGAACAAGCAGGCGTTGCTCGATCTGATGGCCGCGACGTTGCTCGCGGATGCTCGCGCGGCGCACGATCCGGCGACCGTCGGCGCGGATTGGGCCGCGTTCCTCACCGCGCTAGCCCACGGGTATCGCCGCGCGATGCTCGCCCACCGCGACGGCGCGCGGGTGATCGCCGGGGCCGATCTTACCAAGAGCGAGGTGTTCGTCGGCTTCGAGCAGGCGCTGGCGATCCTGCAAGAGGCCGGGTTCAGCCCGATTGACGCCTTCATCGGGGTGACGACGATCAGCGATTACACGCTCGGGGCGACATTCGAGGAGCAGGCCGATGCGGCGACGAGTAGGGTCGTGGAGGGGGCGACCGCCGAAGGACGCCCCCTCCCACCCCCGCTCGATCACGAGCGGTTCCCCACCCTGGCCGCCACCTTCGCCACGATCTTCAACGCCGAGAATTTGCCCGATCACGGCGTGGGCTTCGCCGGGGGCCTCGACCTGATCCTGGCTGGGCTAAGGGCGAAGCTGACAGGTAGGCAGGGGTAGGGCCGGCGGCTGAACCCCGAGACTGCGCTCGGGACAAGGCCGCCAGCGATCGTACGTTGACGTTTGCCACCGCCATCAACCACACCCCTTGCCCACGTCTACGCCTTGTGTTGCTTCACCCCAGCGGTTGATCACGATCCCCGATCGCTGCTATAGTCGCGCGGCAATCTCATCGGGAAGGTGATGACGACGCGCCGAACAGGGGGTCGCCGGTGGTGTCCGCGCTCTTGCTGGTCAGTTGGTTCCCAATCCCCGCCGACCGCCCGAACTGGAATATGGCCTATTCGCTGGTCATCGCGGGGCTCGGCTTCGTCTTCACCGTGCTGCTGGGCAGGCCGATCATCAAGCTCCTGATCGCCAAGAAGATCGGCAAGCAGGTGCGGATCGACGGGCCGCAGCACCATCTGGTCAAGACCGGCACCCCGACGATGGGCGGGATCATGATCACCCTCTCCGCATTTCTGCTCACCTTCGCCTTCAACCTCTACGGGCGCCTCTCGATGCTCCTGCCGCTCGGCGTCTTACTCTGCTGCGGCATCCTGGGCGCGATCGACGACCGCCTGAGCCTGGTCGGTGGCAAAAAGACGGCGGGGCTGACGGCCCGCTTCAAGATGGCCTGGCTCACCCTCTTCGCCCTCGTCGCCGCGCTGATCCTCTATGGGCCGCTCGATCTGCACCGCCTGATCATCCCCGGCGTGGGCAGCTTCGACATCGGCCTGGCGATGATCCCGATCGCGGTCGTCGGGATCGCGGGGATGGCGAACGCGGTCAACCTCGCGGACGGGCTGGACGGCCTCGCGGGGGGCACCTCGGCGATCGCCTTCGTCGCCTACGGGATCATCGCCTATATCCAGGGGCAGGTCGGCGTCGTCACCTTCTGTTTCACGATGGTCGGCGCGCTCCTCGGCTTCCTCTGGCACAACGCGCACCCCGCGAAGGTCATCATGGGGGATACCGGGTCGCTGGCACTCGGTGCGGCGCTGGCAACGGTCGGGTTCATGACCGGCCAATGGCTCCTCTTGCCGGTGGTGGGGCTCGTCTTCGTCGCCGAAGTCCTCTCGGTGATCCTGCAAGTCGGCTACTTCAAGCGCACTGGCGGGAAGCGCCTCTTCAAGATCGCCCCGATCCATCATCACTTCGAGTTGCTCGGCTGGTCCGAGACCCAGGTGACGATGCGCTTCTGGCTGATCGGCATCTTCGCCGGGCTGCTCGGCGTCGCCCTCTCGTTGCTCTAAACTTGCGTGCCAGCGGCGTAGGGCGGCTGCAACGAACCCGGGAAATATCGCCAGGATGAACAAAAAGGGTGACCTCGAAAGGCCACCCAATCGCTATATGTTAAGTATCTCTGTAGCTTGACGGAGCGCATGCACATGTACGCGCGTAGCCCCTGGCTACTATAGTCTACGCTGGTGCGCTCATTTCCGCCGTGGCGCGGTTGGCTCGTCACGATGAGCGGGTAATGGTTCTTCACTCTCGCGACGGAATGGTGGAAACTCGGAAATCGGCCATGGCGGCTGGCTCTTCCCAAGGGCTTCGCCGGGGTTGCCGCTGAGCAACCCGCCGGGCGATTGTGTGGGCGGCGGTGCTGGCTTCGACCAGTGCCACTTCCCCTTTTGCGCTTCTGCCATGATGAGACCTCTTTCTGGTTACCAGAGGCGAGGTAGCCCGCATCCGGCCCACATGAAATCGCTGACAATTATAACAACGCCGAAGAAAAGAAACCCGAGCGCCCGAGTGTAGCGCTCTGTTTTCTTGTTATTCAGCGCAATGTTCTCATCGGTATAGCTGCGGTAAGAACCAGCGATATCTTCGTACGTGCTCCGCAGCGCTGTTGACGAGCGGCGGGTGTACTTCTCTAGCGCCCATTCGCGAAGGTTGATGTATTTGAAGACCTGGATCGACAGGACCAAGAGCATATTGAGTTCTGCCAGCACGAGCATAATGATGCCAACGATGAGAATGACATAGAATATCCAGGCTTCCCAACCGCCGAGACACCGCCCACCATTACTGATGTTGCCTGCGCCGAAGATAATTTCGGCACTCAAGAGCGAGAGGATCGGCCCGGCTTTGGCCTCGATATCTTTGCCTCGTGCATGCTCCTCGGTGTAGCGCCGATAGGCCGGTTCGGCAATTGCCTTGGCATTGTCCGCGTCGTTATCGTCAACCGATTCTTCGTCTAGCGTGGCCGCCTCGCCGGATATACCGAGCCAAAGCCGTAACCGTTCACGGAGCATACCCGCTGGTCCAGACATTGACCGGCACTCCTTCTCACACTATTACCAAGGGTGTCAGTGTAGCATCGGGAAGGTACGTACACAAAGAGTTGGCCTGCTGTCGGTTCGGCTGCTGGTGAAGCACCATGTTAGAGGTCGAAGATAGCACCGTTCTAGGCGCTATCTTGGCCGAGCCGTGAGCGCGATCTTATACCGACTTAGGCGGAAAATCTGGTATGCTCGGCCGCGAGGGGGAGGTGGTCGATGCGTGCGCTGGCGATACCATGGACGGCGGCGGAGTTGGAGCGGCGGTATCGCGCGGCGGCGACGCCCCTGGCGGCGCGGCGCTATCAGGCGCTGTGGCTGCGGGCGCAGGGGATCGGCATGCGCGAGGCGGCCGCGACGGTCGGCGTTACCACCGAGACGCTGCGCGCGTGGATCAAGCGGGGGGTGGCCGAGGGGCTGGACGCGCTGGCGGGGCGCAAGCCCGGCTCGGGCGGCCGACCCAAGCTGACCGCCGCGCAGCGGGAGCAGGTGCTGGGCTGGGTTGACGCGGAGCCGCGCGCCAGTATCCCCGCGCTGCGGCGGCGCATCGCCGAGGCGTGGGGCGTGAGCCTGAGCGAGCCGCAGGTCTGGAAGCTGGTGCGGCGCGGGGGCGGCCGACCGGTGGTGCCGCGCCGCCAGCACTACCAGGCTGACCTGGCGGCGCAGGCGCGCGCCGAAAAAAACTGAACACCCTGGCGGCGTACGTCGCCGTGCGGCCGGACACGCACCTGCTGTTCGCGGACGAGGCGTGGTGGGGGCTGACCACGGAGAGGGGCCGGGTCTGGACGCGCGGGGCGCGTCCGACGCTGCGGGTGAGCGGCGGGCGTAGCTGGACCCCCGTGATGGCGGCGGTCGAGCCCGCCACCGGGCGCTTGCACGCGCTGGTCGCCGGGCGCTTCGACACCCGCTGGTTCGGCCTGTTCCTGGCCGAGGTCGCGGCGGCCTACCCCGGCGAGCGGGTTATCCTCGTCCTGGACAACGCGGGCTGGCACCGGGCGCGCCACCTCCGGGTGCCGCCGAACATCATCCTCTGGTTCCTCCCGCCGCACAGCCCCGAACTCAACCCGGCCGAGCAGGTCTGGCAGTGGCTGCGCGATCAGCACACGCGCGGCGTCCTCTTCCCGACCCGCGCCGCCCTCCTCGACACCCTCTGCCACGGGCTGGTCACCTTGATGGACGATCCCGCCCGCGTCCGCTCCCTCACCGCCCGCGCCACCGCTTGCCCAGATGCAAGGATTTCCGCCTAAGTCAGTATCACGACTCACGACTCGTCTACGGCTGCACCTGCACCAGCATCCGCGTCGGACTGCCGCCGAGCGCCCCGGACCAAGCCACGCCTTCCTGCACCAGATCGATGTCGAGCGTATAGAGGCCCCCGGCGGGCGGGGCGGTGATCGTCAGGGGCAGCGTCACTTCTTCGTCGGGGTAGAGGGCGTAGGGCAGGGAGGCGCGGGCGTCGTCGCGGACCGGGCGACCGCTGCGGGTGTCGAACCAGCGATTGCCGAGGTGGATGGCGTAAGGGCCGGACTCGGGCGGCGCGACCGGCCAGGGGATGTCGCTGTCGTTGCGGACGCGCACACGCACCTCGACCGACTGCCCAGCGATGAGCGTCGCGGGCGGATCGAGCGCGGTGACGGTCGCGCGGAAGCTGCTCGGCGGGAGGGGCGCGGCGAGCGGTGGCAGGGCGGCCCGCGCCCGGTAGAGGAAGATCGTGCCGCCGAAGGTCGCCTCCGGCGTGCGGTCGCGGTAGACGGTCAGGAAATGGTCGCGCACGGCGGGCGGCACGGTGGCCCCGGCCAGGAAACTCGCCCCGATCGCCACGTAGCGCGTCGGCACCTCCTCCTCGGTCGGGTAGGCGAAGAGCGGGTGGTAGGCGATCCCGTAGCGCGGCAACGTCGCCCACCCAGCGGAGACCGCCGCCGTGACCTCCGTCTCGCCGTGCGCGCGCAGATAGGCCGCCAGCGCCGGGACATCGTCGCCCCATTCCAGGTTCGAGTCGCCCAGCAGTTGCCAACCGGGGCGTCCCGCCGCGAATGCATTCATGTACGGCAGGTAGTTCGGGTAGCTGAACGCCGCCGTGAGCGCCGTCCAGCCGAGGAGCGCGGCGACGCCGACCCGTGGTAGCCAGCGCAAACGGCCCAGCCAGCGGGCCGGTTGCAGTTCGCAGGCCCGGTCGAGGAGGGCCGCGCCGAGCAGGCAGAGGAACGGGTAGGCGGGGAGGAAATGCCGGATGCCGATATTGATCCGGCTGTTCAGCGCCAGCGCGACGAACAGGGCGAGGGGCAGCAGCAGGGCGACGAAACGCCGATCGCGCCGGCCGATGCGCCAGAGACCCCAGAGGATCCCGCCGAGCGACAGCGCCAGGAACGGCAGCGTCGCTTTCAGCGCGAAGGCGACCGGGAAGTAGAACCACCAGCCCTCCGTGCTCACTTCGCCGAGCAGCGACGCGGGGTGCCCTTGTCGGTCGTGGAGATACTGGTAGTAGAGGCCGTAGAGGAAGTCGGTCGGGAGCAAAATTGTGACGGGCGATGGCCCGAGGAGTACGGCGCGCGGCAGCGAGGGCGGTGTCCCAGCGATCCAGGCGCGATCGTCCGCGCCGAGCGGCTGCCACGCGACCCCATAGGCGACGTTGACGACGAGCAGCGCGACGAGGCCAACCAGGGCCGCGTGCCCTGCGAACGCCCGCCAACCTTGCGCCGACCGGCCCCTGACCGCAACGACGAGCAGCGCCAGCAGCGGGACCGGCGCGAAGACGAGCAGCGAGAATTTCGTCAGCAGCGCCACGCCGGTGACCGCACCGAGGGTCGCCGCGCGCAATAATGAGGGCGCGCGCAGATAGTGGTGGGTGGCGATCACGCCGAGGAAGAAGCCGAACGCGGCGGGGAGGTCGGTGTGGACGACCCTGCCGTGAGCCAGGATCGTCGGTTCCAGGGCGTAGAGAGCCAGCGCCAGGAGCCCCGCCCGCGCGCCGAGCAGCCCGCGCCCGTAGGCGAAGATCAGCCACCCCAACGCCAGCGTCAGCCCGATCGCCGGGACACGCGCCCAGAAGCTGATCGCGGCGAACTGCGCCGCGTTCGCGTCCCAGAAGGCGAGGGCGCGGGCGGTGGAGCGGGCCGACGGGTCGTCCCACGGCGCGGTCGCTGGCGGCGGCACCGTCAGGCGCAGCGGTAGGAGCGGCACGGCGGCCAGCAGTTTGGGCAGCGGCGGTTGCTCGTTGTTCGGGCGAAAGTCGCCGGTCGTCAGGGCGATATACCCGGCGGGGATGTGGACGACCTCATCGTTGGTGAGGCCCTTGCGCGCGATCGTGGTCAGCATCGTCACGCCCATGAGCCCCAGGAGCGCGAGGGCGAGCAGCGTTGTCACCGGGAACCGCATTCCGGCCCACGCGGGCGTACTACTCCACCGTCTTAATCGCTCTGGCCGCACACCTCGTCACCTCGCGCCCTGCCATCCCGGCCCCTGCCGGGATAGGAGATGCACCGCACCCTAACGCGAGGAAGTATACGGGGTGAGTGGGGGAGGGAGGGGGTAGGCGGGGCGTGGCGTGGGCTGGGATGGATGGGGTGGTGTGGGGGGCGTGGGTCGCCGGATGAATCCGGCGCTAGGTGGCCTGCGGCCACAAAGTCCACTGAAGTGGACTAGGATTGTTGCGGATTGGTGGGCTGCTGTGTCTGTTCAAGTAGGGGGAGTGTGGTGTTGTTTGCGTGGTGTTGGCGCTGGTTGGCGATGTAGTGCGTGATTTGGGCAAGGTGACGTGGGCTGATGGAGACAGAACCATAGCCCGATTGCCATTTGAAGGAGGAGCCGATGGCGAGTGTATGGGTAACGAGATGTGCCGATGCGCCTTTGGCACGACGCGCCAAGTCGGCCACGCTCAGCGGTGACGGCAATTGCACGAGGAGATGGATATGATCATCGGTGCTGCCGATTGCGATTACTTTCGCCTTGAGTTCTTCGCAGGTGGTGATCACGCTACGATGGATCCCGCGCTCCAATTCTCCAATGAGTAGCGGTGCTCGCTCCCACGTTGCCCACGCGAGATGGATATACACCGCCGCCTTCACCGCCCCCCTCCTTACACTCAGCATCGCGCCCCGTACCCAGTCCAATTTATTGGACTTCGTGGCCGCAGGCCACCTAGCGCCGGATTCATCCGGCGGCCCACGCCTCTGAACCACCCCGAATAGCATAACGAGCCAGCTCTTACCCCTCCCCATACCCCAATCGTCCTGTCGCCTCTGCCAGCGACAACTCCCCGACGGCCACCGCCGCGAGGAGCGCCGCGCCGTGGGCCGCTTCTTCGCGGTGTTGCGGGCTGACGAGCGGCAGGCCGAACGCGTCGCGCAGCAGTTCGACCAGGAGCGGGTTGTTGCGGATCCCGTTGCCGGACCCGATCAGGCGGGTGTGGGGCGCGAGGCCGGTCGCGAGGATCGTCGCGTAGAGATCGTGGAAGGTTTTCGCCACCCCTTCGAGGAGGGCGCGGGCGAAGTGGCCGGGCGTGAAGTTGCGCGTATCCAGGCCGGTGAAGACGCCGCGCTGGTGGGGGTCGTAACGGTTGCTGCCAAAGCGCGGATCGCAGCGCAGGCCGTCGCTCCCCGGCTGCACCGCCGCCGCCAGCGCATTGAGGCGGGCGTAGAGGTCGTCCGGCGCGGCGACGCCATAGATCTCGCGCCCGATCTGGCCGACGAAGTCGCGCAGGAGGGCGTAGGCGCGACCGCCGACGATCCCGCCGCCGACCAGCAGATAACCACCGCCGAGGTACGGGCGCGTCTCCAGCAGATCGCCGCGCACGAAGCGCGGGGTGATCGCCGAGACCTGACCCCCGGTGCCGACATTGACCAGCAGGGCATAGGACGCGACGCCGACGCTGCCGAAAAAGCTGGCCTGATTGTCGCCGAGCGCGTTGGTCACCGGCACCCCGGCGGGCAAGCCGAGCGCCGTCGCCGCCGCCACGCCCAACTGCCCGACGATCGTGCCGCTGGGCTGTACCGGAGGCAAGAGGTCGCGCGGCAGATCGAGCGCTGCGATCATCTCCTCGTGCCAGTCACCCGCGCGGGCATCGAAAACGCCCGCGCCCCCGGCGTTGGTCGGGTCGGTCACCGGGAGTTGGTCGCAGAGGCGCGCGACGAGGTAATCGGGGACGAATGTCGCACGGGCGGGACCGATGGGCAACTGGTTGTGCCGCGCCAGCCAGAAGAGGGTCGCGCCGAGGAAGCCGCTCGCCAGCGGGCAGCCGGTCCCTTCGGTCGCCACCCCCGCCGTCAGCGCCCGCATCCACTCGACCGACGAGGGGAAGCCGCCCGCCAGTTCGTCGCAGCGCTTGTCCTGCCAGCCGATCAACGGCGTGAGGGGCCGCAATTCGTCGCCGCGGGCCGTGCTGACGAGCAAGCCGCCGTGCTGCTGCCCGGTGACGCCGA
>DATCMP010000879.1:0-3712 GCA_036563365.1 Thermomicrobiales bacterium | reverse complement strand
ATCCTGCAAGCGCCACCGACCCCGCCGCCCTCGCGCTCGCCTACGCCTACCTTTATGATCTGCGCAGCGGCGGTGTGGAGACCGCATTCAAGGGGGACAAGCAGGGACTCGGGCTCACGAAGCGCAACAAGAAACGTTTTGAGGCCCAGCAGATGCTGGTTGCGCTCACCCACCTCGCCCATAACGTCCTCATCTGGGCGCGCCGCTGGCTCGCAGCACATGCCCCGCGCCTGCGCGCGTTCGGGATCAAGCGGCTGGTGCGCGACGTGTTCGGCGTGCACGGGACGGTGGAGAGTGGCGACGGGCGCGTGCTGGCGGTCGCGCTGAACCCGGTCGACCCCCTTGCCGCGTATCTCCTTGCCGCTTTACGCGCGATGGCCGCCGCGACGACCGTTCAGATCCAGCTCGACGAGACGTAGCACCCCTCTGCCAGCCGACAGAGGGGTGCGTGCCGCCAATTCGGGCGAAAGTTGGGTACCTAAACAACGATCGCATATTATCCTCGCCAATAGAGACTGATCACAAGATAACAACAAACAGCATACTCCTATGATTGTACCAAACCTAGTCCGCGAAGGCGGACTTCGTGGCCGCAGCCCCTAGCCGGGGATTTTAATCCCCGGACCTCTCACGCCCGCAGTACACCACCAATCACGGCAGCGCACTACTCCCCACACCGCCCCATTCCCCCGCTCCTGCTATCATTCCCCCCTATGCACAGATCGGACGAGACGCGCACGCCACCGCCGAAGCACAGGACCAACCGCCAGCGCCGCTGGTCGCTGGCGGTGGCGTGCGCGCTCATCGTCGCGTTCGCGCAGGGCTGCTGGGGCGGTGGCCCACCGGCCCCACCGGCGACCGCGACCCGCATCGCCTCCGCGACCGCCGCGCCGCCGAGCGCCACGCCGACGACGAGCGCCGCGACCGCCACCCGCCTAGCCTCCTCGCCGACCCGCCCGGAGCCACCCCGCGCGACCGCGACCGCGACCGCCCCGATCGTCCCGACCGTCACCCCCACCGAGCCGCGCCTGGGGCTCGATCCGCCCGGCACGCCGGTGCGCGTCGGCTCGCCGACCGCCACGATCCAGCCGACGATCATCGTCTCCGGGCGCGAGGCGACGATCGGCCAGGTGCAGGGGACCGGCCAGCGGTCGCCGCTCCTCGGGCAGACGGTGCGGATCAAGGGGGTCGTGACCGCCGATTTCCAGGAGGCCCGGGCGCGGGGGTTTTATGTGCAGGAGCAAGCCGCCCCGCAAACCGAGTCCTCGAACGGGATCTTCGTCTTCCAGGGTGATCGCCCGACGCCCGACGTGAAGATCGGCGACGAGGTGATGGTGATCGGCGCGGTCACCGAAGCCAGCGACCGCACCCAGCTCGACATCGATCGCGTCGCGTCGTCGCTCATCGTCAACTCCTCCGGCAACGCCCTGCCGCCGCCGATCGAGCTCCGCCCGCCCGCGCTCGACGCCGACGCTCGTGCTTACCTGGAGCGCTACGAGGGGATGCTCGTCAGCGTGCCGCGCGCCATCGCCGTCGGGCCGACGAACAGCTTCGGAGGGTTCATCGTGGTCCGCGCCGACACCGGCGCGACGCGCCTCTTCGGGAGCGAGCCGCGCGGGGCGGGCTGGCGGATCGGCGTCAACGACGGAGGGGGCGGCGGGCGCTACGAGGTCGCGGTCGGCGATCAGGTCGATGGGCTGATCGGGCCGCTCGACTACAGCTTCGGCCAGTTCACGATCGCGCAACTCCCCGAACAGAAGCTCGTGATCACGGCGGCGGATCGCCCGCCCCCGAGCGTCGCGCCCGCCGCGGCAGGGGAATTTACGATCGCCTCGTTCAACCTGGAAAACTTCTTCGATCCGCTCGACACCCCCGGCAAAGCCGACCCCTGCGACCGCGACATCACCGGCAAACCGTGCCCGGAGCGGGTCACCGCCGCCGACTACGCCCTGAAGCTGACCAAGGCGGGGCAGGCGATCCGCGACATCCTCGGCGCGCCGACCCTCGTCGCGGTCCAGGAAGTCGAGAATATCCAGGTCTTGAGCGCCCTCGCCACCTCGCCCGAACTCGCGCCGTTCGGCTACGGCGTGATCCTGCTCGACGGCCTCGACCCGCGCGGGATCAACGTCGGCCTGCTCTATCGCCGCGACCGCGTGACCGTCACCGGCACGACCCAGCGCAACGCCTGCACGACGGCCGATCTCGGCTTTTCCGGGGGGGAGGCGCGGTGCAGCACCAAAGGCGACGGCATCCTCGATGGCTACGCGGTCGCCACCCGCCCGCCGCTCGTCGTCAGCATGGTCGTGCGCGATGGGAGTGGCGGAGTCGAACAACCGCTGACCGTGATCGTCAACCACTGGAAATCGAAGGGCGGCACCGACCCGGCGGGGCAAGAATTCGTCGGTCGCCGCGTCGCGGAGGCGCAGTTGGTCGCCGGGATCGTCAACGACCTCCTCGCCGCCGACCCCAACGCGGCGATCATGGTCGTCGGCGACCTCAACGACTTCGTCGATTCTCCCCCCCTCCGCGCCCTGACCCAGAGCACCCCGCTCCGCGCCCTCGCGACGATCAACCCCGCCGCCGCGCACTACTCCTACATCTACAACGGCCTCTCGCAGATCCTCGACCACATCCTCGTCACCCCCAACCTCCGCGCGGCCCTCAAGGGCTTCGCCTACGCCCACCTCGACGCCGACTACCCCGCTGGCCTCGCCGGACAGCCCAACCCCTACCGCGTCTCCGACCACGATCCGCCGGTGGGGCGCTTCCGACTCGGGCAGTGAGCAGTACCAGGCCGACAAGCAAAAGCGCGGGGCGACGGTTCTGGACCGTGTCCCCGCGCTCGTTGTCAGCCGCGTTCGGGTTCGTTGACGCGGAAGAAGGCTCTCCCTGGCCTCTCCATGGGCAACAGCCCTCTAATGCTCTTGCTTGGCCCTATACCAATTCTTCACTTGGTCAATTATGCGCTCTAGCGCATCGTTATCAAGCGGCTGAAACGCCCATCGTATCTTAAATCTATTGCTGTGGTTGTCAGAGCCTTCCACCTGGCGATCTAAGCGCAGATAAGGCCGACCATCTTCATCCATAGCCGGTTCGTACAGCCATCGATAATACCCCTGCTCGCTATCTACGTTAAACAGAAATACGCAGATCGGTAACCCTCCGTTCTTTATTTGGCTTTTTGAGTAATGAACAACGAAGTTGTCGTACGATTCGTGGTGGCCCCCCAACATCCCTTTTACTGCAATCGCAAAACTCATATTGATATCTGGTTTTTTGTTATTCAGTTGTACCAAAAGATCGTATCCGGCTTTCCGGTTATAACGGCTCACCGGGATGACCGATAAATCGCTTCGGCGGGCGAGACAAACCGTAGCGAGGACTTCAGCATGCTTCGAGATTTGCAATGCTTGCTCGACGATCATCAGTACCCCCTCACCCTAAACAAACTGGGAATGACTAAAGTGTACCGGGTTAGCTTGCCAAAATGTAAGTACCTCATTGTAAAGTGCCTGAAGTGTGGCTTCCACCGCGAGAGAATGAGCCGTTGGGATACTCGACACGCTTGTTGGCCCTCCTTGTCTAGCCGCAAATATGAAACCTTCAGCAGGGTTTGGTGCAACGTTTATCCCAACGATATAGGTTGGAGCAGGGTACGCGATCAATCTAGCCATATTATGTGAGGTCACCCTTATCCCGAGCCTTCCACCCG
>DATCMP010000878.1:0-5289 GCA_036563365.1 Thermomicrobiales bacterium | reverse complement strand
GAACGGCTCGACCTCGGTCCAGGTGTTCCCGTCGAAGCTGAACTGCATCTTGATCCCATTCGGCGCGAGCCCCTGGGTCGCCAGCGCTAGCCCAACATTCAGCGTCACCGTCTGGTCCTGTCCCGGATTCAGCAATTGGCCGTCCTTGGCGATCGTGGTCAGCATCTCGACCGTCGGCGCGGTGGGCCAGACGGCGACATCCTGAAAGGTCGCGTTGATGACGCGCTGCCCGGAGGGAGCGGTGCCGAGGAAGAGGGCTGTTCCGGTGGGCAGGGCGAAGTCGGCAACATCGCGTTGCGCCACAATCTGCCCATCGTGCAGGAAGGTGAGCGCCCCCCCCGCCCAGGTGAGTGCGTAGTGATGCGCGACCCCTTGCTCCCACGGCATCGTCGCGATCGTCTCCGTCCCCCAGAGCAACGTCGCGCGGTTGCCGGTCGCCGTGAGGGTCAGGCGATCGCCGAGCGCGAAGATCACGGCATTATCGGCGACCGGGCCGAGGGGCGTCGCCCAGAAGGCGAGCGTGCCGTTCTCGGTCGTGACGAGCCCGTCGAGCGGGAGCCGCACCACCGTCGGCAGGCGACCGGAGACGGATGAGTCGGCGGCACGGTCCCAACCGTAGCCGGAGCCGAGCGAACCATCGGCATAGCTGGTGGCGTACGGCTTCGCTTCCAGCTGCGCGCCATCGACCTCGACGATGACACCAGCCGGAACGACGATCTGCCGTTCATTCCCCGCCGTGCCGGTCGCGCCGCTGAATGCGAACCGCTGCCAGTCGGCGGTCAGCGCGAATCTTTGCGGAACCAACCCCGCCATCGCGAGTTCAAGGTTGCCACCCGGCGCGACATTCGGCGTGACAGCGATGGCACGAGCGTAGACCGACCAGGTCGCCGCACCGCCATCGCCGACCGTCGTCGCGAAGACGACCGGCGCTGTCCCCTTGCTGTTGTCGATGCGGATACTGTGCTTGCCGAAGAGAGCGCTATCCGAAGGGGTCACGCTGAGGGTATCGCCCGCAGCACCGCGCGCCGCCCAGCCTTCCGCCCCGCGCTCGAAGCTCGGGTTGGTGACGAGGTTGGTCGTCGCCTCCTCGACCAGCAGCCCCTCGGACTCGCGGACCTTGCCGCTCGGCGGTGCCCCCGTCGCGGCGACCACCGCGCCAGCCCCGAGGGTGGCGCTGGTCTCGCGTGGGGTGCGCGGCTGTGCGAAACGGAGCGGACCGCTGACGATCGGGGGGCGACCGCCGAGCGCGGGCAGGGTCGCGCCATCGAGCGGGATCAAGGCACTCAGGTCGCTGCGGGGGGCCGCGACGATCCCGCCACGGGGTTCGCCGCGCCGGATGGTGTAGCGGATGGCGGTGTTTTCGGTCAGCCCGTGGAAGGTGCGATTACCCGCCGTATCGGTCTGCACGAGCAGGAGTCGGTAGGTTCCCTCGGCCACCGGCGCGGTGAGCCAATCGATCTGCCCCTGGGCGCCATTGACTGTCCCGATCGGCAACCACTGCCCACGATCGCTACCGTCCTTGGCGCTATTGGCGAACGCTTCGATCCGCGCGCCCGGCAAGCCATCTGCCCGACCCGCCGCCACGATCGATACCAGATCGGCATTCGAGGGTCCGGCGGGCGAGAGGCCGATATCGAGGGCACGCGCCCCGGTATCGGTGGCGAGCGGGCGATTGGTGCTGACGATGCTGAGACCGTTCCGCAGATACTGCCCTTCCATCGGCTCGGCGCGGATCGACATCCACTGCCCATCGCGCAGGATCCAGAGGCCGAAATGGAGGTGCGAGCCGGTCGAATTACCGGTGCTGCCGTTCAGGCCGATCGGCGTGCCGTGCAAAACGGGCTGATTGACCTTGATGCCCGGATTGATCCGTGGGTCCATCTTCAGGTGGACGTAGAGGGTACGCAGTTGGGAGCCATCCGGCGCGACGTGATACAACTCGACGACCCAGGCACCCGCCCCATCCTGATAGATGTTGTTGACGATCCCATCGGCGGCGGCCAGGATCGGCGCACCATCGTCCTCCTCACTGCGCGGCCAGGTGCCCTTGTTAAAGTCGACCGTGTAGTAATTGCCGTAGGCATCGGTGTGATACCCGTCGCCGTAGAACGAGCCGTCACCACCGGCGTACCACGTCTCGCCGGCGGTCCAGGGCGCGTAGAGCTGGATCGGCGAACTCATATCGAGGTGGCGTGAATTACTCGGCAAGAGCGGGTTTTGCGGCGCGGCGAGCGGCGTGCCGCTGGTGCGCGAGGGGTCGAGCAGATGCGGGTCGGGGATCGCGCCGCCGACATAGTGGCTGGCCCAGGCGAGGATAAGCTCCACGTACCAGTTGGCATTGTTATAGGAGAAGAGCGCGCGGCGTAGGTCGCCGGGGGCACCGCTATCTTTCAGGTAAAACGCGGCGGCGTAGATCGCCGACTCCGGGTCCCAAATCCCCTGGATCCCGAGATTCTTCCCGGTCGCCGCATCGACGCGCGCCATCACCATCCGATAGGTGCTCGGCAGGAATTGCATCATCCCCAGCGCGTGCTCGTCCTCCGTCCCGGCCAGTTGCGGGATAAACGGGCCGACCGCATTCGGGGTGAAGTTCGACTCGACGCGAGCGATCGCCAGCAAAATCTCCTGCGGCACGCCGGTCAGCGCGGACGCCGCCGCGAAGGTCGGCAGGAGTTGCATCGGCGCGACGGCAGGGCCATCGATCGGGGGCGGGATAACCGGCACCGATTCGGTTGGCGTATTGCCAACGCCCGGCGTCGAATAACCGGGGACGCCGGGGCTCGCCGACGGCGCGGGCGAATTGCTCGGCACGGGTGAACCACTCGCCACAGGCGCAGCTACCAGGGTCAAGACATCGGCCACTATCCAACCAGTGGTGCCATCGGCTTGAACCGGCCACCAGTCGTAGCCGTCGGCATGCTGGCTGGCACCGGTGATATTCACGATCGTGCCGCTCGTGATCGAGCGAACGATAGCGGCACTCGTGGAGGGGGCTGAGCGTACGTTTGCGGCCCCGTTCGGCGTATCGACCGTCGCCTGCGTCCCCGGACCGATCGCGGTCGGGACAGGCGCAGCGGAGGGCGACGGTGCAGCAGCGGGCGCGGCAGAGATCAGGTCGGCGATGATCCAGCCGCTAACCCCATTACCGGTAACGGGCCACCAGCTCCGCCCCTCGGCCTCCTGGCCCAGGCCGCTGATCGTCAATACGGTGCCGTTGTTGAGGGTGCGGACGACAGCGGCAGCGGTGGAGGGCTGTTCCCGCACGGCAGCGTTCCCGGTCGGCGAATTGATGATCACCGGCGTACCGGGTACGAAACCGGAGGGGCTCACCGTCGCGGGCGCGGGTGTGGGCGAAGCGATTGGAGACGGCGAGGTGCTTGGTGCGGCGGTCGGGCTTGCAGTACTCGGATTCGGCGCTGCGGGGCCTGGCCCAGCTGATGGCGAGGGGCTTGCACCCGGCGCGGCGGACGGCGTTGCCGGGGCAGGCGAGACACTCGGGCTCGCGCTCGGTGCTGGTGCAACACTTGGGATCGCCGATGGCAGGGCGGAAGGAGTCGCTGCCGCCGATGGCGCGGGGGCGGTCGTTGGTGGCACGGCGGTGGGGCTCGGCGCGGGCGGCGGTGCCGGTTGGGCGGTTGCGGCGGGCGTCGGCGTGGTGACAACCTCACCGGCGGGCGTGGTACGCGCCGGAGGGGTAGCCGGCGTCGCAACGGGCGAAGCGCCCGGCGTCAAGGTCGCTGCGGCGACCTGCGGCGCGCTCAGCGTGAACCCACCCTGCTGCACCTGGTCTGAATCGTGACCACGAACGGTGACCGTCCAATCGCCCGGCTGATAGTTGGCCGCGGTGACAAGCGCGAAGGAAACTGCGCCGCGCGCATCGGCGACGAATGCCGCCCCGGCACCGGCGGAACCGATTTGCAAGGTTGGCCTCGCCCCGCCGGATGAAACAAGCACCAGGGTTTGTCCGTATGGTGTGGTGACGGCACCGGCAAGGGTCTCACCGGGAGTAAAGCCCTGGCCGCTCAGCGCGATCGGCGTTCCCGCCTCGGCGGTTGCCGGTGTCGCGACGAGCGCGCCCGCAGCCTCAACTGTCGCGACCTGCGCGAATGCCATGAGTCCAAGTTGCTGGAGTAGCAACAGTATGATCAACCCCGCCAGGGGCAGACGGCGCGTACTCTTCCTCACAGGTGGGTATCTCCATCTGACATGAGCGCCGCGCGGCGGCACAGCGTTCCTATCCGGCGCGATGATCGCTCCAGGATGGTTTCAGTTCGGTAGTGTAACGCGCCCACCCCCAGAGAGGTTGCGTCAAGTCGGGACGATTGTCCCGGCCCGGTGCCGCTGAGACGTGGGAGGCCGCGAATGTATACGTTCAGGACGATGGTACTTTAACGCGTAACCATCCGAATGAGCAAATGGGTGGGGCGGGGGTTCGATGATCGAACCCCCGCCCCACCCATTTGTCCGTGCTGTAGCCACATGCGGCCTGGAACTTGGTGCCCGTGCCCTTACGGTACGTAGCCGCCCGCGCCCGGTTGGCCACTGCCCGCGTAGCTGTTCAACGCCGCCCAGAGCGCCTGGGCAAACCAGCCGCGCGTGGCGGGCTGGTTCCAGGCCGCGAAGCCGCCGGAGACCGGGTAACCGGGAACCCCACCGCCATGCTGCGTATAGAAGATGTACGTGGCAACATCCTGCTCGTGGCCGGTGCCGTTGAGAACCCCGCCGAAGAGGGCCGGATCGCTCGGCTGCGGCGACCAATAGCCCTGCGAGATCATCGCGCGGGTGATGAAACTGAGCACCTGGGCATGGAGCACCTGATCGCGCGGGGCGTAGCACGGGACGCTCGGCGCACCGCCGCAGGTCGCGACAACCGCCAGATTGCGCGGGTCGTTCGGCGAAGCGGCGGGGTCATAGGCATAGCCGCGGGCGATGCCACGCGCAGCCAGTTGCGCCACCCGCTGCCAGAGTTCATCGTCCACGCACGATGACGGCGCAGCCGGATCGCAACGATCGGTGAACGGATTCGTGGGGTTATCGCCATAGCCCATCGCGCGGGCGATCAGGGCCGCCATCTGCGCGCGAAGCGAACGATCATCAGGGCCGAACGTGCCGTCGCCATAGCCGCGGATGATCCCCCGCGCGGCAAGTTCGCTGATCGCGGCGCTATCGGAGCGATCACTGGGGAGATCGCTGAACGCGGGATTGGCGGCGAACGATGCCTGCACGGCGAAGTCGGCCGTCATCGTCAGGCTAAGCGGATTCGCCCAGCCCCGTGCCTGGCCGTTAATC
>DATCMP010000877.1:0-2497 GCA_036563365.1 Thermomicrobiales bacterium | reverse complement strand
GCTCCGTCTCAACCCACCACCGAGCGCGGTGCCAAGTAACGACGAGAATGAGCAGGCGAGCGGCGGTCGGGCGCGCGAGCGGTCGATGCGCGCCCGAGGGGAGCCCGGCATGGACGAGGGCGGCGCGAACCGGCGCAAGGCGAAGAAAGCCGCCGATTTCGCGCGACGAGAGCGGTATCGCGCGGCGGCGGCGGAACTCGAAGCCGAGCGGGCGCGTCGGCGTGAGGAGAATCGCAGCGCGCGCGAACGGGGGACCGCCGCGCGTGCCGAGCGACAGCGCGCTGCCGAGGAGGAAAGTCGCCGCCAACGTGAGCTGTCTGAACACACACCGCTCGCTGACGATGGAGCCACGAAGGAAACACAGCGCCGCCGCCGGGATACACCCCGCCCGCTCGACCCTGAGCGCGAAGCGGAGCGGGAACGGAAACGGCTGGCGGCGGCGGAGCGTCGCGCCGCCCGCGAGGCGCGGGAACGCCGGAAGGCCGAGCGACGGGCCGAGCGACAACGGGCCGAGGAAGCCGCGCGCCGTGCCGAGCGCGAAGCCGTCCGCGACCGTGCCCTCGCCGCCGACCCCTACGCCCTCCTCGGCGTCCTGCCAGAGGCGACCGCCGAGGAGATCGCCCGCGCCTACCGCCAACTCGCCCGCACCCTCCACCCCGATCTGAACCGGCAAGGAACCGCCGACGAGCGCGCGGAACGCGAGGCGCGCATGAAGCGCGTCAACGTCGCCTACAACATCCTCAGCGATCCGCAACGTCGTAAGGCGCACGATCGGCAGCGCCGCCGCTTCTGATCAAGAGGGCCGGTAGTGTCGCCATTTCAATACAAACACTGTGTCGCTAGGCGAGCAACCAATCGGCGTCGAGCACCAGTTCGGGCAGGACGGTCGAGTGCAGCGACTCGCCACGATGCGCCACAACGATCAGCCGATACCCCGCCGGACTAGGTTCGCGGTAACGCTCCACGCGCCCATTCACCAGATCGACAACCCACATCTCGGGGATTCCCGCGCGTCCATAGAGTGGCACTTTCGTCGCACGATCGTACTGCAAGGAAGAATCGGCGACTTCGGCAACGACTAACGTGTTCGCGGCATCGGGAATACTTGGCCCGGCAGGATCGGCGACCCGACAGATCAGCAAATCCGGTTCAGGTTGTGAGCGTGGATCAAGCCGGACCGGGTCTTGCACCGCCAGCCAGAGATCGCCGGTGACATGCGGCGTAAACAGGCGAATCGCGCGCATCAGGCAGCGGACATGAGGCTCACCTTTGGCTGCCAGATCGATGACCTCGCCCTCGATCAGCTCGACACGGGCTTCTTGCCCGAAAAGCCCGATCGCGCTCATCAGTAGATATTCCGTCACGGTGAAGCGGTGCCTACCGACCGGTGATTCGCGCAGATCACTCGACGTATCCACCCCTGTACCGACAGTCATAATCCCTCCGAGTCTGCGCCCTGTGACACCCGATGAAGTATACCAACGCAGAGCAGTCGCTTTTCTCACGCTCTTCCACCGTTATTGGCACCAGGCGTGCGATAATCGCGGCAATGGCAACGAATTCGGTGAGGGGTCCATGCGTGGCAGTAGCACACAAGCAGCAGACGTCGGATCGCACACCGGAGAATGAACAGTCGACCGAGCAGGTCGAGCGGCGCGATGCCGTGATCATGGCGCGCGGCCTGCAAAAGCGCTTCGACTCCACGGTGGTCCTGCGCGACCTGACGATGGCGGTGGCCGCTGGCGAGATCTTCGGGCTGATCGGGCCGAGTGGCTCCGGGAAATCGACCGCGATCCACCTCCTCTGCGGTCACCTGCGGGCCAGCGGCGGCGAGATGGCGGTACTGGGCAGCACGCCCGACACGTTCACCGCCGCGATCCGCCGCCGGATCGGCTACATGCCGCAAGGGTTCGCCCTCTATGACGATCTCACCGTCGAGCAGAACGTCGCCTTCGCCGCCGGGCTCTACGGCCTGCCCGAATGGCGGAACAAGGCGCGCATCCGCGCGACCCTCGAACTGGTCCAGCTCTGGGAGGCGCGTAAACGCGCCGCGCGGGCCGTCTCCGGCGGGATGCAGCGGCGGATCGCCCTCGCGGCCACCCTGGTCCACGACCCCGAGGTCATCTTCATGGACGAGCCGACCGCCAACCTCGACCCGATCCTCCGCGCCCACCTCTGGGAGCATTTCCGCTCCCTGCGCGAGCGGCGGCGGGCGCTCCTGATCACGACGCAATACGTGGATGAGGCGGAGTATTGCGATCGGGTCGGCCTGATGTACGGCGGCAGTCTGATCGCCACCGGCAGGCCGCTGACCCTACGCCGTCAGGCATTCGGCGGCGACATCGTGGAGATCAGCGTCGAGCAATCCACGCCGGGCTATGTCGCCGCGCTCGCCGCCGTCCCCGGCGTGCGTGCCACGCAGGAGCGCGGTGCGGAGCCGCTGCGCGTGACGGTGGATGACGCGAACAGCGCGATCCGGGTCCTCCTCGACGCGCTT
>DATCMP010000028.1:0-10162 GCA_036563365.1 Thermomicrobiales bacterium | reverse complement strand
CTTTTTGCTTGTCCCCACCGGTAGCCCTGCCTATACTTGGGCCTCATCGCGCGATCAGCACGGGAGGTCTTGTTGGCCGAGATGGCAACGGTGGAAACGAAACGTCGCCGACAGGGCGGCACGGGCCAGCGCCCACGCAAGGTGCGGCGACAACGCGATCTCCGCGCCATCCTCGCGACGGTACGCCCCCATGAAGCCGAAATTCTGCTGGTCCTGGCCCTCTTCGGTCTGGCGCTGCTCGTCCGCTGGCCGTATCTGCTGCGCCTGCCGCACTTCACCGACGAGATCGGCGAGATCCGCTGGACCCTCCAGATCTATCGCGGCGAGGTCTTCCCACTGACGGCCCAGGTGAAATATTTCGGACCGCTCCATCACTATCTGCTCGCCCTCTGTCTCTGGCTCTTCGGCCCCTCGATCACCTTGCCGCGCGCCCTGGTCTGCGTCATCGGCGCGCTGACCGTCGCGATGACCTACCTGATCGGGCGCGAGATCGGCGGCTGGCGACTCGGCCTCCTGGGCGGCCTGTTCCTGGCGACCTTGCCGCAACATATCGTTGTCAACAGCCACGTCGCCTGGGAGAACTCGACCACGCCGTTCTACGCCACTCTCTGCTTTTACACCGTGTTGCGTGCCGTTCGCGCGTTGCGCGAGGGGCGGGTCACGGCGATGATTGCTGCCGCCCAGAATGGGGCGGGGGGAACGCACTCGCCGCCACGTCTTGCCGCGGCCCTGCGTTGGCTCTTCCTGTGCAGCTTCTGTGTCGGCCTGATGCTCCAGACCCATATCGGGACGATCGTGTTAGCCCCGGCGCTAGCCGGGACGTTGCTCTTCGCGTTGTGGCGGGGGCGGTCCTGGCGTCTGCTCCGTTCGCCGTGGCTCTACCTGACGCCACTCGCCGCCATCGTTGCCTACAGTCCGGTCTTGATCGATAACGCGATGAACGGGTTCGCCGGATTCAAACGCGCCCAGGGACGCGACTATGCGTTCGTGGCCGATCCGACCGCCGATACGTATCTCCACAATCTGCGAAACCTGCTTTTCGCACTGGCGCGGATGATCAGCAACCCGTTCCGTATGCCGGAGCGGTCGCTGCACTACCTCACCTCGCCGTATATGTTGATTGTCGTCGGCCTGGCCCTCCTCGGGCTGACGCTGCTCATCCGGCGCGGCCAGCCGTTGCCAGCCCTGGCAACGATCTGCACGGCGCTGGCGATGCCGTATTTTAACCATGCCTATGGGGTGGAGGGCGACCGCTATCTGCTGACCGGCCGGTACATCGCGTTCCTGCTGCCACCGTTGATGATCGCCCTCGCGGCGGGTGCGCTGGCCCTCGCGGAGAACGGGGTGCGGGCTATGGAGCGTGAGATCGCTTCCCGGCGTCAACGCCCGGCCGCGTCGCAACGGGCAGCGACTACCCCGCTCCGCGTGCCGCGTGCCGCGCTGCTCCTGCTGCCCACGCTGCTGATCCTGGCTCTGGTCTGCTATCCCCTGATCCCCTTGCGGCGCTATTACACCCACGAGAGCCAGCAAGATCCCGACAACGCGACCTTCCTGGAGACGGTGCGCTTCGTCAAGAGTGTCAGCGGCCCCGATACGCCGGTCCTGATCGGCCCGTTGTTCAGGAAGGTCGATCTGAAAGATGGTGCCGACGCGCTCGACATCCTCGACATCCTATTGACGCTCGATGGTGTGCCGCACCGCATAGTGAACGACCCCAGCACGGAGATCGCGCAGATTGCCGAGCCGATCGATCCGGCGAACGTGGCCGCGCAACCGATCGTCATCATGATGCGCGACGAATGTTTCCCGATCCGCGACACGGCCCCGCTCCTCCGACTCAGCGGGCGACTCCGCCTGCGCGAACTGTACTGGAGTTCGCCGAGCTACTATGGTGTCTATCGCTACATGCGCGATCTGCCACCGGGCGGGCGTTGCCTCCCCGCCGCTGGCGCGACCCCCGGCGATTGACGTTCCCGGAAAGGTGGGCTGATGACGCAGCAACCCAGCAATGATGTGGCCTACACGGTGAGCGTCCATACCGCGTTGACCCCCGAGCAGCGGGCGATGTTCGATGATCTGGAACGGGCGGCGTTTCAGTGGTTCGACATCGCGGAAGAGAAGCAGCGCGATACGGATGACCGGTTTTGTAGCGATGGCGATACGGTTGGCTATGTCTTCGCTTTTGTGGGGGAGCGGCTGGTTGGCGCGGTGCGACTCTCGCAGCGTGCCATCGACTTTCACGGGCGAACGGTGCAATTAGATGGCCTGGGTGGTGTCGCTACGGATGCCGCCTGGCGCGGGCGCGGTGTCGCCTCGGCCACGACTGCGGCGGCGATGGGGCGGCTGCGCGAACTCGGCTGCGATCTCGCATATCTCTGCACCGACATCGCGAAGCTCGGCCATCTCTATGGGCAGGTCGGGTTCGTGCCGCTCGGCCGCGCGCATACCTATCTCGGCGCGTCCGACAGACGCTATACCGACGACGATGGGATGATCGCGCCGATCAATTCGCCGGACCTGTTCGCCACGATCCTCGCGGATGAAGCGCCGTTCGATATTGGGCGGGGGAATTGGTAACCCGACGCTCGCGGTCGCCGTATTCGTCACAGTGTAGGTGAAAAGCAGGGTGGTTCTTAGCGCGCCGCGTTACGCCCGTAGATACGGACGACCGCATCCTCCCACACCACCGGAGCCCCGGCGAAGCCAATGTCCGCCGGGTTCTCATAGTGGTAGAGGATGGCGTAGTCGTAGCGGGCGTTGGGGTCGAGCGTGCTGATGTAATCGCGACCGAACTCGACGCGCACGCGCGTATAGACCGGGTTATCGAGCAAGACCTTCACGAGCATCCCGCCATATGCCCCGGTAGGATCTTCACCGCGCGACAGATAGATCGAAGCGTCGCCCGGAATCAGTGAGCGCAGTTGCGCGAAGCGGTCGGTCGGCGCGATCCGGTAGACCGTATCGTTGCCGAAGCTGATCTCGCTGTGCGCCTGCGTTGTCCCGCCATCCAGCAGTTCACGGGTCTTGGCGGCGACTTCCTCGCTTAACTCGTCATAATGGACAACCAGGCTGTTGACGCCGAGCCCCTGCAGGATGCTGAGGGCGCGCGGCGTCGGCCCCGCGCGGAGTTCGTAGTAGAGCGCCTTGTAGCCCTTGGGCAAGACATTGGCCGAGCCATTGACGACCGGTCGCCCGTGATAGAGGGCGTAATACTGGTAGAGATCGCCGAGCATCCCGGTCTGGTCGGGGTGATCGGGGATGACGAAGGGGAGTTCCAGCACGACCGCGTCGGGCTGTGTCGCCAGCCAGCGGTAGACCGGCGGGGCTTCCTCACGCGTGGCGAGCGGTACGGGTGTATACGGCCGATTCAGCGACTCCGCGCCGATCCCCGCGATCAGCACCACGGCAAGCGCGGCTGCCAGCACGCGCCCGTTGAGCCGGGGACGGGCGGGCTGCCAGGCTGCCGCCTTGCCGAGGAGCCAGGTCAGTCCGATCGCGGCGAGCCCCGCCACGCTCAGCCCGAAGAGGATCCCCATCCGCGCCGGGACGCGCATCGAGTCGAAGCCGGGGAGGTGAAAATAGAGGAAGCCATACGGCATTCGCGTGAAGAGGATACTCTTGTTGTCGGCGGTGATATAGAGGTTTGGGCCGAGCGCGAGGGTCGCCGCGCCAACACCAAGCAGGAAAAGATACTGCGCCAGTGGGCGCCGCCAGCCGACGACCAGGCCGACGATCGACAGGAGGAGCGCGATCAAGCCTGGGAACATATTGCGCTCGAAGGTGTAGCGCCCGAACTCGCGCAGCGGCGCGGAGATGGTCCCCCAGATCAAATTCTGCCCATCGGCGGTGAAGAACGAGGCGAGATTCGCCGAGTAATAGGCATTTTGGGCGATCGAACGCTCGACGGTGTAGTCGCCCTGTACCGTGCGGTAGCCGAGGAAGAACGGCGCGACGATCAATCCCGCCAGGACGCCCGCGGTCAGCAGTCGCGCCCAGACCACGAACGACGGGAAACGACGTTGCGCCCCTTCCTGCACGAGGCGCAACCCGACAAAACCGCCGATCACTAAGATCAAGTAGAAGGCGTAATACTGCGCCGAGAGCGCTTGCAGGGCCAACACCACGGCCAGCAGGATGGTGTCGCGCCAGCGCACGCGGGATGACATGTTGGGGTTACGATCGAAGATCCGGTCGAGCAGGAGGATCGCGAGCGGGAAATACTGGCCCGAGAGGAGGCCGAGGTGGGTGAGGTGCGCCATGTGCAACGGCGCGAAGGCGTAGATCAGCCCGGCGGCAAAGGCGGCAACCGGCGTGCAGCGGAGGCGGCGGGCAAGCGCGTACATCGCCAGCGCGCTGAAGACGAAGGTGCTGAGCATCGCGAGGTTATAGATCGCGATCGGATTGTCGGTGAAGAGGCGCAGCGGCAAGGTGATGATCGCGATACCGAGCAACAACTCGTCGAAGAGGTAGCTGCGCGCGTAGGGATAAAAAACGTTGGAATCGAAGAGGTGCAGCGGATCGTGCAAGAGCTGGTGCTGGCCCCAGCTGAGTCGCCAGGCGCTATCGACCGGGTCGCCATAGTCGGCGATGTGGTTGCTCAGGCTGGTGACGATCGGCCAGGTGAAGAAGATCGTCAGCAGGGTATAGGCAATCGTGAGCGCAGCAAAGCGGAGCATCGCTCGCCCCCGCGTGCGCGCCTTTGCCGCCGCCAGCGCCGTGGCCGGGTCGGTGACGTCCGCCGGTTGTTGGAGTTCTGTCACCGGGTGGGTGATCGCCGCGTTTCGACCATTCATGGCGGGCAACTGTAGCACGGCGCTCGCGACCAAGGCAACACGGTAACTCCCCGCCCAGCGGGTGCATGACCGCGGCCCGCATGACGTGCCGAGATGATCGGCGGGCGCGACGTGTTAGTATCGGGAACGGAACGCCGCGATAGTCGGCGCTATGGGCGAACGGGCGGCACGGTAAAGGGGGGATCATGCTGAAGGTTGGATTGATCGGCAGCGGCAATATCGCACGGAAGCGGCACGCGCCCGCGTGGCAGAAGTTGGCCGGACAAGCTGCCGTGACGGCGGTATCGGATGTAGTCGAGGCGGCGGCGACCGAGGCGGCGCAAATCTTCGCCGCTGACGGCGTGGCACCGACAATTTACGCCGATTACCAGCAGTTGATCCGCGAGGCGGACATCGATGCGGTCGATATCTGCTTGCCGCACCACCTCCACGCCGATGCGATCCTGGCGGCGACGGCGGCGGGGAAGCATATCCTCTGCGAGAAACCGATGTGCATCGAACTCGAAGAAGCGGATCGGATCGTGGACGCGGTCGATCGCACGGGGATCGTCTACATGAGCGGGCATAACGAACTCTTCTACCCGGCGATTGCGGGCGCGAAGGAGTTGCTCGACCGTGGCGCACTTGGCACGCCATACATCCTGCGTTCGCACGAATTTCCGACCGGTTATCCCGCTTCGGCGGTGCCGGGCCGTGCGGCGCAGAGGACGATGATGGTCGGCTGGCGAGCGAGTCGGACGACGATGGGCGGTGGGGTGCTGATCGACAAGGGGTATCACCCGACCTACATCCTGCTCTACATGGCGGGCTCCGAGCCGGTTGAGGTCACCGCGATGAGCAACACCTTTGTGGCCCAGATGGACGGCGAGGATACCGCGCTCGTGATGGTCAAGTTCGCCAATGGGGCGATCGGCCAGATCTTCACCGGGGAGGGTTTCGCCTTCCCGACGAACGATGCGAAGTTCCACGCGATCGGTGAGCGCGGCGAGGTCTATGGTCATCGCTACGATCTCTACGAGAAGCCGCGCGGTTTCACCGAGCCGTCGCACCGCGCCTATCCGGTCGAGCCTGCCGGGAATCAGCAGAGCTTCGATGCGACGATCCACCACTTTTACGACAGCATCACCAGCGGACGGCGCCCGATCCAGGACCATCGCGACGGGCGGCGGGTCCTCGAAGTCATTCTCGCCGCCTATCGCTCGATCGAGGAGGGGCGTACCGTCAAAATCGGCGAGCGATAACTGTGGCCGAGGTTCGTGAGTGGTAGTGGGGTGGCGGGGGCGAGTCGCGATATGCCCCTCGCCTCATAACCCGCAACGAAGGAGACACCGATGCCAATCTTCGGGAATCGCGCCGCTCCGTATAAGTTGGCGCTGATCGGCGGGGCGCATATCCACACCCCGAACTTCATCAAACGGCTCACCGCGCGACGCGATGTCCGTGTCACAGCGGTCTGGGAGCACGACGACACGCTGGCCGCGCGCTTGTCGTCGGTGCTCGATGCCCCGCGCCGCGAGTTGGACGCGATTTGGGCCGACCCAGCAATCGGCGGTGTGATCATCTGCGCGGAGACGAATCGGCACGAAGAATTGGTGCTCGCGGCGGCGGGAGCGGGGAAGGCGCTCTTCGTCGAGAAGCCGTTGGGTCTCGGCGCGGGCGACGCCGGACGGATGGCCGACGCGATCGAACGCGCGGGCGTCCTCTTCCAGACCGGCTTTTTCATGCGCGGACAGCCGATCAATCGCTTCCTGCGTGAGCAGATCGTCGCCGGTAATTTTGGGCGCCTCACGCGCCTGCGGGTAATGAACTGCCACGCCGGGGCATTAAACGGCCTCTTCGACAGCGAATGGTGTTGGATGGCCGATCCGGCCATCGCCGGGGTCGGCGGCTTCGGCGATCTCGGGGCGCACGCGCTTGACCTGCTGCTTTGGTTCCTCGACGGCCAGGCCACGCCGGGGCGCGGCACCGCGCGGATCGGTTCGGCGACCGGGCGCTACGGCGACTGCGACGAGTACGGCGAAGGGCTGCTCACCTTCAGCGGCGGGATCACGGCGAGCGTCGCTGCGGGGTGGGTCGATCCGAGCAGCCATGTGAGCGTGGAGATCGCCGGGACCGGGGGCTATGCCACCGTCGTCAATGGCGAACTCTTCTTCGAGAGTGGCGCTGTTGCCGGAGCCGATGGTAAACGCCCTTGGAAGGGATTGCCCGAGATGCTACCGCACGCTTTCGAGCAGTATCTCGACGCCGTGACCGGCAAAGCCGACGTGCCGCTCGTCACCGCGCGCGAGGCCGCTACCCGCAGCGCGATCATGGAAGCGCTGTACGCGAGCGCCCATCAGGAGAGTTGGGTAGCCTTGCACTAGCGGGCGGTGGCATCGTTGGAACACCGCTTGCATCCTCTCTCACGGTCGATGGTGTCCGCGCATGGGCGCGATGGCCGTCGAACCGCAGGGAGAACGAAGTTGCAGGAACTACGCGGCGTTTTGCTCGATGTTGATGGCACCCTTGTGGACAGCAATGATGCCCACGCACATGCCTGGGTGCAGGCGCTGGTAGAGGGTGGGTTCGACGTGCCGTTCGAGCGCGTGCGGCACTTGATCGGCATGGGTGGCGATAATCTGTTGCCGGAGGTGACCGGCCTAGAAAAGGAGACGTCGCAAGGTCAGCGGATGAGCACGCGGTGGACCGAAATCTTCCGCGAGAAATATTTGTCCACGCTGCAACCATTTCCGCAATGCCGCGCGCTGGTGGAACGGCTGCGGGCCGCAGGGTTGCGCGTCGTCATCTCCAGCTCCTCAGAGGAGGAAATGCTTGGTGAGCTCCTCAAGAACGCTGGGGTCACCGATCTGCTCGACGCGACCACCTCATCCGGCGATGCCGAGCAGAGCAAGCCGGACCCGGATCTGATCGAGGTTGCGCTGGCGAAAGGCCATCTTACCCGAGATACTGCGGTGATGATCGGCGATACGCCGTACGATATCCAGGCGGCGAGCAAGGCCGGCGTGGGAACGATCGCGTTCCGCTGCGGGGGCTGGTCCGATCGCGATCTCGCTGCCGCGATCGCGATCTACGATGACCCCGCCGATCTGCTGGCCCATTTCGATGAATCGCCGTTGGCGCATCGTGACGGCGCGTGAGCGCCAACACTTGCCGCTGCTCTTCAGCGGAAGTAGGGGATCACCTCGCGACCGATGATCTCGATCGCGGCCAGTGGATCGGGGCCGAGGGGCGGCCCGAAGCTGAGGTGACGCACGCCGCGCACCTGTAACTGTTCCAGTCGCCCGATCAGATCGCGCGGTGTCCCGGCGATCCCGATCGCCAGCATCTTATCGGTGACGAGGTTGCGGGCTTTCTCGGGGTTACGCTCGGTCATGATCGCCCGCTCGATCGGGTCGAAATCCTCGCGGGTAACGCCGAGACGCGCCCAGATCGTCGGACTCAGCGCGTGCCCATAATAGGCGATCTTATCCTTCAACGGCGCTTCGGCGGCGGTGCGGTCCAACGCGATCGAGCACCAGATGCAGGCGGCGAGGTCGATCTCACCCAGGGTGCGGCCCGCGCGTGCCGCCCCGGCCTCGATGAGCGGCAAGACCTCGTCGTAGCTCTCGGGTGGGAAAAGGAGCGGCAGCACCCCATCGGCGATCTCCCCCGCGAGTCCGAGCATCCGCGGGCTGAACGCGCCGAGGTAGATCGGGATTGGACGCGCGATCCCGGAATTGAAGCGGAGATAAGCATCGTCGTTCCACAACGGGTCGCCGCCGCGCCCGCCCTGCAAGGCGGTGCGAATCGAGGCGATCGCGCGGCGGGTGGTGTCGAGCGGCGCTGTCTGCGCGAGCCCCACCCATTTCAGGAACTCCGCCGCGCCCGCCGCGAGTCCGAGATGGAACCGCCCGCCGCTCCACTCGTCGAGCGTGGCCGCGAACATCGCGATCTCGGCGGGGTGCATCGTGTAGGGATTGAGGATGCAGGTGCCGATCCCGATCCGCTCCGTCGCCCCGGCGATGGCGGTGAGGATAATCGGCGCGCTCCGCAGAAAGAGATCGTTGCTGACCCAGAACTGATCGAAGCCCGCCCGCTCGGCCGCTTGCACGAGCGCGATGTAGTCGCGCACCGGCAGATCGTTGTTGATCCGCAATGAGAAGCGCATCAGCGGACCTTGGTGGTGAGTGTCGAGCGGCACCCGGCGGGTCGTGCGTGCATTAAGATGGTTCTCCTTCTAGTGGGTACAAGGGGTAGCCATTCACCCCCGCCGCCCGGAGGCGGCACCCCTCTCTCTATTCGAGGAGAGGGGCGATAAGCGCGACGCTTGTAATCGGATGCGGGGGCGGCATTAACGTTCTACGGGCTACGGACTACGGACTACGGACCACGGACTATGCCCCTCTCACGACTCACGACCCACGACCCACGACTCGCTACGGCTCCTCCCCTTGCCGCACCGGCAGGGTCGGGTCGTTGCCCCACTCATTCCAGGAGCCGTCGTAGTTGCGCCCTGGGCGACCGAGGCGGTCGAGGGCGAAGAGGACCGTCGTCGCGGCGACGCCACCATTGCAATAGGCGACGACCGGGCGGTCGGGCTCGTTGTCGATACCGGCCTCGGTCATCAATTGGCGCAGCTCCTCGTCGGATTTCCAGGTTCCCTCGGCGGTGAAGAGCTTGGCGTTCGGGACCAGGATCGCGCCTGGGATGTGACCCCCCTGCGCGCCGCGCGCGATCTCGCCGGTGTACTGGGCGCTGTCCCGCGCATCCACGATCGTCGCGTCGCCCAGTTCGCTGTGTTCGAGGACTTCCTGTGCGGTCACGCGACCCTGCCGCCCCGCCTGCGGGGTGAAGGTCGCCGTCGGATACGCCGGTACTTCGGTGGAGACTGGCTTGCCCTCGGCGACCCACTTCGTCCAGCCACCATCGAGGATCGCCGCGCGATCGTGACCGTAGTAGCCGAGCGCCCACCAGAACCGCGTGGCGAATTGCATCCCCTTGTGATCGTAGATGACGACATGATGCTCGTCGCCGATCCCCAACTGGCCCATCAACGCGGCGAACGCCTGCGGGGTGGCGAGTTGGGCCGGCACCGGATCGTCCGGGTTGATGATGTCCTTGGTCCAATCGACGTAACTCGCGCCGGGGATATGCCCGACCTCATACTCATCTTGCGCGCCAAGATACTGTGCCTCTTGCTTGCCGTTGCCGAGGAGCGCCGTCTTGACGTAGCCGCGCATATCGACGATTCGCAGCGCGGGGTGTCCGAGGTGATCGGCGAGCCAGGCCGTGTCCACCAGGGTGCCGGGCCAGTCGAGCGCATCGGGGGCCAGGGTGTCTGTCGCGCTGTGCATCGTATCCCTCCTTGCGTGCGGTGATCGGGTGCCGTC
>DATCMP010000398.1:0-10777 GCA_036563365.1 Thermomicrobiales bacterium | reverse complement strand
CGCTGGCGGACGAGGTCAACGCCGCGATGCCCGCGCACGTCGTGGCGCTGGTGGCGGACGCCCTCAACGACGACGCCCGGGCGCTGCGCGGGTCGCGGGTGCTGCTGCTGGGGATCACCTACAAGCCGGATGTGGCGGACCTGCGCGAGTCGCCGCCGCTGGAGGTGCTGCGGCTGCTGCGGGCGAAGGGGGCGGACGCGGCGTACCACGACCCGCACGTCCCGGCGCTCGAGCTGGAGGGCGCGCGGCTGGCGAGCGCCACCCTCGATGACGCCGCGCTGCGCGAGGCCGACTGCGTGGTGATCGCCACCCATCACCGCGCCTACGACTGGGCCTGGGTCGCCAAGTACGCCCGCGTCATCGTCGACACCCGCAACGTCCTCGCGGGGATCCCGACCACCGCCAGGGTCGTCAAACTCTGACTCCCCATGCCGCAACGCAGCGAAGTGAATCATGGCGGATCCAGGGCCGGCGTACTCGCCGGTCCTGGTACTTCCCGCCCCCGTGCGGGACCAACGTGCGATTGTTGCCCACCATCAGGGCGGCGTATGCTGTCGCCAGGCCATGTGTGCCCGCGCGAGATGGCCTGGCGGCGGGCTGCCGCAGGATGGGCGCGGGCTGATTGCGTGGGTAAACGATGCGGGCTGGCCTGTCGGCGGCGGCCGACGACATAGCGTCAGAGGTGGACAGCGAACAGGGGCAGCGCTCCCCGCGTTTCCTCGCGGTGGCGTTCGTCGTCGCGATGTTGCTGCTCCTCGCCGCGTTCCAACTGCTGATGTGGTATGTGCCGGTCCAGGGGCGCGGCGGGCCGGATATTTACGCGCGCGGCATCGACTTCGCGGCGACCTTGACCGGCGCCCGCGTCGTGCGCGACGGCGACGGTAAGGATCTCTACGATCTCGCTGTGCAGCGGCGGGCGCAGGCGCGGGTGCTCGGCGACCACATCACCCTGAGAGATGGGAGCGTCCTGCCCTATCTCCACCCGCCGTTCGAGGCGCTGCTCGTCGCCCCCCTCCTCGCCCTTTCCTATGGCACCCTCTACCTATTGTGGAGCGGCCTGATCCTCGTCGCCTTCGGCGGCTCGTTGACGCTGCTGGCGCGCACGTTGCCGCTGCGCGGTGGTGCCGCGTGGCTGCTCCCCGCCGCCCTCTGTTCGTATCAGGGCTTGTACCAGTCGCTCTGGCTGGGGCAGAGTTCGCCGCTCGTGCTGCTCGGGCTGACCGGAGCCTATGTCGGGCTGCGGCGGGGGCGCGATGGCTGGGCCGGGGTGGCGCTGGCGCTGGTGGCGATCAAGCCGCAGATGCTGCTGGTGGTAGGGCTGGTCTTGCTGCTGATGCGGCGCTGGCGGCCATTGCTCGTCTGCGGCGCGTTGCTGGCGGCTGTCAGCGTGGCCGTGATGCCCGTCCTCGGCGTGTTCTGGCCGCTGCGTTATGCCCGCTTCCTGTCGGGGATCGCGCAATGGGGCGATGCTTTCCACGAATATCCGGCGATCATGCACAACTGGCGCGGCCTGACCTTCAACCTCTTCAACGACGGAGCCCCCTGGCTGGTCGGCCCGAGTGTCACCGTGCTGACCATCATGACATTCGGTGGGCTCGGCTGGGCCTGGTGGCGCGCCCGTGGCGTATTGCGCGCCGAAACGTGGGGCGTGTCGGCCGATCTCCTCTGGGCGCTCGCCTGCCTGCTCGCGGTGCTCGTCGCGCCACACCTCTACACGCATGACCTGACCACCCTGGCGTTGCCCGCCTGGATCATCGTCGCTCGCCTGATCGTCGGCGCGCGGGACCGTGCTGCGGCCGTTCGTTGGTCTGCGCTGCTCTGGTCGGTCTATCTCCTCGGCTTCCTGCTGCCGACGGTCGCCGATCGCTGGCCCGCCGCGCCGGTCGTCCCCACCGTCATCCTCTTCGCCGTGGCGGCGGTGCTGCTGATCCGGCAAATCGACGGTGTGGCGGGGGTGCTGCCGCGCCGGGATACGCCCGCTGCCGATGATTCGCGGCCTGTGGCGGCGGTCGCCCGCGCGGGGTCCTAGTACTTCCCGCCCTGTTCTTGGGACCATCGTGCGATTGTGGGCCACCGGTTCATTTCCCTATCCTAGAGGGGGAGAACACCGCCGCGTCGTTCTCCAACCGCAGGCGCGACCGCCGCCGTTAACCGATCGGAACCGCACGATGCCACACTCCGCACCCCTCGCCGCCCAGTTGCCCGCGCGCGTCGCCTACGACACGCCGCCCTCGCCGCCGCACACAGAGGCCGTCGGCCCGATCCTCTCGGTGATCATCCCCTGCTACAACGAACAGCGCACGATCCTGGCGATCCTCGAACGGGTCCAGGCGGTGTCGATCGTCAAGGAGATCATCATCGTCGATGATGGCTCGACCGATGGGACGCGCGAACTGCTGGCCGCGCTCGTCGCCGGTCTGCCCGGCGTGACGGTCCTCTTCCACGAGGGGAATCGAGGAAAAGGGGCGGCGGTGGCGACCGGGCTCGCCCACGCGGGCGGGCGGGTCGTGATCATCCAGGACGCCGACCTCGAATACGATCCCGAGGAGTATGGGGCGGTCATCGCGCCGATCCTCGCCGGTGAGGCCCAGGTCGTCTACGGGTCGCGCAATTTACAGCCCAACCACTACTCGTACCGCTTGTTCTATTGGGGTGGGCGACTGGTGACCCTGGTGACGAACCTCCTCTACGGCTCGCGGCTGACCGACGAGGCGACCTGTTACAAGGCGTTTGCCCTGCCGGTGATTCAGGGGCTGCACCTGGAAAGCGCCGGATTCGAGTTCTGCCCGGAGGTCACGGCGAAAGTGTTGCGTCGGGGCTACGCGATCCGCGAGGTACCGATCAGCTACCACGCCCGACCACGCGAGGAAGGGAAGAAGATTCGCGCGAGTGACGGCTTGCGAGCGATCTGGACGTTGCTGAAATACCGCCTCATGCCGCGGGTCGCGGCAGGGCGTGTGGTAATCGCGCGACGTGAAGCAGAAATTGGTGCGGAGGCGCAAGTATGACCTCAGCTGGCGTGCGTGAATTAGAAGCGATGGCGCTGGCGGTGAACTACCACCGTTGGACGGCGAATGTCGCGCTGCCTTTCCTGGGGCAACGTGTGCTAGAAGTTGGCGGTGGGCTGGGGAGTTTTACGCAGCTTCTCGCCGGGCGTGAACATGTGGTAACGATCGACAATGATCCCGCCTGTACCGGCGTATTGCGGCGAAGGTTCCAAACGAACGAGCGAATTGCCGTCCGCGATGCCGATATCCTCGACGATGCCTTGCCCCGTTCCTTACAGGCCGATCGGCTCGACTCGGCGGTCTGTATCAACGTTTTGGAGCACATCGAAGACGATCGCGCGGCGTTGCGAAATATCTATCGCGCACTGCAACCCGGTGGGCGGTTTTTTCTCCTCGTTCCTGCACACCCGCGGCTCTATGGCACCCTCGATGAAGTTGTTGGTCATTATCGGCGCTATACACGCACCGAGGGTATCGAGAAGCTGTGCGGGGCCGGGTTTACGGTGTTGCGTAGCCGTTACTTCAATAGTGTTGGCGCGGTGGGACGCTACGTCATCGGTAAGGTCCGACGGCAGCAAGAAACTGGACATGGGCAGGTACGTTTCTACGACCAGCGTGTTGTGCCGGTTCTTTCGCGGATGGAACGGCTTGTCGCTCCGCCCTTTGGTCAATCATTGGTTGTGGTCGGTCGCAAGGATTGAGCGGTGGTCGTGAGCGATGTGGTCATAGGTAGCTTGTTGTCATGCGGGTAGCCCTGATCGCCGCGCCGAAACGTCGCGTCGCGCGGCGTACGATTTTCCTCCCGCTCGGTGGCTTGCTCCTCTTCCTGCTGTTCCTCGCCCACCGCGCCATCGCCACCGCACCGTTGGCCGCTACGAGCGGGCTAATGCCGTTCGCGCGGCTCTTCGATCTGGTCTTGTTGGCCGGGGCGCTGTTGCTGGCGCACGCCGCCGGGTCCGCCATCTTGCGGGTGCTCCGCTTAACGGTGGTGCGCGTGGAAGGGGCCGCGTTCGCGCTGGCGCTCGGACTCGGCGCGGGTGCGTATGCGGCGCTGGCGCTGGGGCTGGTGGGCCTCTATCGCGGCCCGCTCCTGCTCGGCGGTGTCGCGGTCGCCGCTGTCCTGCTCCGGCGCGAACTCGGGCGATCGCTTCATTTGTGCCGTACGCTCGGCGCGGAAGGATTCGCGGCGTTGCGGGTTGCCCCGCGTGGGGTACCGATCGTCGTCATCCTCGTCGGCCTGACGATCGGGCTGACCCTCCTGGCCTCGCTCACGCCGCCCCATCACTGGGATCCGCTGGCCTACCACCTAACCTCACCGCTGTGGTTCCTCCGTACGGGGTGGGTCGCGCCGATCCCTGGAATTGAGTTCTCGAATGTGCCGCTGGCGACAGAATTGCTCTATGGGGTCGGCCTCGCGGCCGGGAGCGACGTATTCGGGCAACTCCTGCACGGCGGCTACGCCTTCATCACTGCCCTCGGCGTCTGGGGGTTGGTGCGGCGGTATCATGACCGCGTCGCCGCGTGGCTGGCGCTGGCCCTCTTCCTCACCACGCCGCTGGTCTTCATCTGGGCGCGTGTCGCCGACAACGATCTGACCTTCGCCTGTTTCACCCTCTGCGCCGTGGCGGCGGCGCTGCGCGTCGAGCATGGGTCGCCGTTGAGCGGGGAGTCGCGCCGCTGGCTGGTGTTGGCCGGGGTCTTTGTGGGGCTGGCGCTCGCCACCAAATATCAGGCGGTGTACATCGCCGCGCCGCTCGGCCTGCTGATCGGCGTCGATCATTGGCGGGCGCGCGGTGGTGGTTGGCGGCGGGGGCTCGGCGGTGCGCTCGGTGTTGCCGCCTGCTTCGGGGTGGCGGCGGCACTCGTCGCGCTGCCGTGGTATCTCAAGAACCTGCTGCTGTTCGGCAATCCGATCTACCCGACCGTCTTCGGCGGGCGGGGCTTCAGCCCGATCGCGGTGAGTATCACCGCTGACGTCCTGCGCGACCGGGTACTCAGCCCGCGGACGCCGCTCGGCTTCCTGCTGCTGCCGCTGCGGGCCTACACAACCGGCTCCTACGAGCAGCCGCACGCGATCCTGACGCCCCTCTTCCTGCTGGCCCCGCTGGTCCTGCTCCTGCGCGGCTGCTGGCGGCGCGAGGTCTGGTATGCGCTGATCGTCTGCGGCGGGTTCATCGTCGGCTTCATCGCCGGGGTGCAGGAGTTGCGCTACCTGCTGACGATCACGCCGCTCCTCTGCGTGCTGGTCGCCTACGTCTTGCGCGCGGCCTGGGGGCAGTCGCGACTGCGCCCGCCGGTGCTGGCGATCCTTATCCTCACCGCGCTCGTCTCGTGCGGGCTGGTTGGCCTCTTCGTCGGCAGCGACCGTCCGGTGGCGGTGGTCCTTGGTCAGGAGTCGCGCGACGGCTATCTGCGGCAGAATCTCGCCTACGGTGCCTCGCACCGGGCGCTGACCTTCCTGGCGACGCAACTCCAGCCCGGCGAACGCGCGATCTTCATGCACGAGGCGC
This sequence comes from Thermomicrobiales bacterium, assembly GCA_036563365.1. Classification (GTDB taxonomy): domain Bacteria; phylum Chloroflexota; class Chloroflexia; order Thermomicrobiales; family CADCWN01; genus CADCWN01. Next base: position 5,259 of record DATCMP010000398.1, on the reverse strand, counting down.
AGATCTTCTATCAGCCCTCGACCTTGGTGCCGGGGGAGGTGGTGATTCCTGACCATATCAATCTGCAACCGATGCTCTTGGCCGAAACCTATGGCAACGACCCGGCGGCGATGCTGGGTGCCTTGCAGGGTGACGGCATCGGGTATGTGCTGATCAACGAGGCCAACATCCGCTCCTGGCAGAAATCCGATCCGCGCGGTCGCCTCACCGCGGGCAAAGCGGCGTTCGAGCGGCTGACTCCCATGCTCGAACCGATCTATCGCGATGGGACCGCCGAGCGCCCGAGCATTATCATTTACCGTGTGCCGCCGGGAGCGGCGCGGTAGCGGCGGCGTCCGCGACCAAATGTTGGTACGCGAGGATAGACCGCCCCAATGTCAACGATCACCTGCACCCTGGGGACCGATCCCGAAGACGCGACGCTGAACCGCCCGGTGGCGATCCTGCACCAGCCCGAGTTCGAGGCGTTGCTTGCCGTCGCCGCCGCGGGCGGGCTGCCGACGTTCGCGTCGTTGCTCGGGGTCGTTGGCGAGGAACGCCGGACCTTCGGGATGAGCGAACTCCCCCGTTTGCGCGCCGAGTTGGGCGCGGCCCTGACGGCGATCAGCGCCTCGCGGCTGCCCGATAGTTTGATTATGGCGCTGACGCTGCAGCGGCTCGATAGCGCCTGCTGGACCGCGTTAGAGCTTGGTTTGAACCTTTATGTGGTTGTTGAACGAGTGGATGAGTAGTGGCGAGTGGGCGAGCGGGACAGAGGGGTACGGCCCCCCGCAACCCTGGGGTTGCGGGGGGCCGTACATCACGTCGCTACTGACTACGACTACCGGCTACTCCTCACTCGCGCCCTTACTCCTTCGTCGGCGGCATGACGACGCTGAGGTGTAAATCGCGCAGTTGGTCGGCGGCGACGGCGGATGGGGCGTCGGTCATCAGATCGCGGGCGGCGTTGGTCTTCGGGAAGGCCATCACCTCGCGGATGTTGTCCGCGCCGGCCAGGATCATTGCGATGCGATCGATGCCGGGGGCGATCCCGCCGTGCGGCGGGACGCCGAACTCGAAGGCGCGCAGGAGGTGGCCGAAGCGCGCCCAGGCCGCCTCCTTGCTGTAGCCGAGCAGCGCGAACGCCTTCTCCTGGATGGCGCGGTCGTGGATCCGGATCGAGCCGCCACCGACCTCGTAGCCGTTGAGGACCATGTCGTAGGCGGCGGCGCGGGCGGCACCGGGATCGCTGTCGAGGAGGTGCGCGTCCTCCGGCAGCGGCGAGGTGAACGGGTGGTGGACGGCATCCCAGCGGTTCCCCTCGGTGTCCCACTCGAAGAGGGGGAAGTCGAGCACCCAAACGAACGCGAGCTCGTTGTCGTCAACCTTGTACAGGGCCGGGCCGAGTTGCGACCGCAAACGCCCCAGCACCTCGGAGGCGACCGCGCGGCTGTCCGCGACAAAGAGGAGCAGGTCGCCCGCAACGGCGTCGAAGCGCGCGGCGAGCGCGGCGATCTCCTCCTGGGAGAAGAATTTGGCGATCGGGGAGCGCGCGGTCAACGTGCCGCCCTCGCCCGCGTCGAGCGCCAGCCACGCCAGGCCCTTCGCGCCGAACTGCCGCGCGACCCCGGTGAGATCGTCGAGTTGCTTGCGGGTGTAGCCCGCCTGGCCTTGGGCCTTGATCCCGCGCACCACGCCGCCGCCCGCGACCGCCCCGGCGAAGACGCCGAAGCCGCTCTCCGCGACCTGTGCGCTGACATCCTCGATCGCCATCTCGAAGCGCAGGTCCGGCTTGTCGGAGCCGTAGCGGTCGAGCGCCTCGGCGTACGTCAGCCGCCGCCAGGGGGTGTACTTCTGCCGCAGGTGCGGGGTGACCTCCGCGCAGAGTGCCGTGAAGAGGGTTTCGGTCAGGTTGAGGATGTTCTCCTGCTCGACGAACGACATCTCGAGATCGAGCTGGGTGAATTCCGGCTGGCGGTCGGCGCGCTGGTCCTCGTCGCGGAAGCAACGCGCGATCTGGAAGTAGCGATCCATCCCCGAGACCATCAGCAATTGCTTCAACTGCTGCGGCGACTGCGGCAGGGCGTAGAACTCGCCGGGATAGAGGCGGCTCGGCACGAGGTAATCGCGCGCCCCTTCCGGGGTGCTCTTGATCATGATCGGCGTCTCGATCTCGACAAACCCGCGCGTCGAGAGGAAGTCGCGGATGTACTTGACGATCTGGTGGCGCAGAACCAGACGTCGCTGCATGATCGGGCGGCGCAGGTCGAGGTAGCGGTAGGTGAGGCGAATCGATTCGTCCACCTCGATCTCGTCGCGGATCGGGAACGGCGGCGTGTCGGCGCGGGTGAGGATCCGCGCCGACTGGGCGTCCACCTCGATCGCGCCGGTGGCGAGGTTCGCGTTCGTCGTCCCCTCCGGGCGCGGTCGGACCGTACCGGTCACTTCCAGCACATATTCGCCGCGCACCTCGGAGGCGACCGCGTGCGCCTCGGGCGATGACTCGGGGTTGAAGACGACCTGGGTCAGCCCGTAGCGGTCGCGCAGGTCGATGAAGATCAGCCCGCCGTGATCGCGTCGCCGCCCGACCCAGCCTTTCAGCGTGACTTGCCGGTCGGCGTCCTCGGCGCGGAGTTCGCCGCAATGGTTGTAGCCCCGGAAGGCACTGGGGCCGTTCGGCAAGGTCGTGATTGCGTTATCCATCGTGCTCCCTTTATGAGTCGGCAGTCGGCAGTCGGCAGTGGCTGCGTAGCGGTTTGGCTGCCTCTGCGCCAGCGGCGGAATCTCTACTGCCGACTGCCGACTGCCGACTTTTCACCATGATACGGCGCTGCGTGTGCGCCCGTGCGCCGCGCGACGGGTATTGTACCGCACCCCTCGGTTGTGACCGAAATGCTGGCGACGAGGCGAATGCCCATCCGGTCGGCGTGGCGCGCGTGACGATCGAGCGCTGAGGGGCTACTATGGCGGCAGCGATTAGTCGGCAGTCGGCAGAGGGTTTGTTGCTGACATAGAGACGCTGACCTCACCGCGTACTACTGCCGACTGCCGACCGCCGACTCATAACGGAGGTATCCCCGATGAAGATCACCGACGTGAAGCTGCGATTGGTCTCCGGCTCGATGCCGACCGAGGGGAAGTTCTGGGAGGAGCGCCTGATCCGCCCGATCGATATCTATCCCGAGCAGAAGAAGGCGGGCGATTGGATGCCGAGCAGCGCCGAGACGAATCTCTATCCGCACGAGGCGGTCTTCGTGCAGATCGAGACCGATGAGGGGATCACCGGGCTCGGCGGGCCGATCCCGCGCGAGGTCGCCTACATCGTCGATCACGACTTCCGGCACCTGTTGATCGGGGCCGACCCGATCGCCGGGGAGCGGATCTGGGACCAGATGTATCGCCACGCGATCCACGGGCGCAAGGGCAACTCGATGCTGGCGATCAGCGTGATCGACTGCACCCTCTGGGACTTGCGCGGCAGGGCGGCGAATATGCCGGTCTATCAGTTGCTCGGCGGGCCGGTGCGGTCGAGTTTCCCCGCCTACGCCAGTATGCTCGGCTTCTCGCTGGAGCCGGAGAAGGTGCGCGCGCGCGCGGCGGCGTTCGCGGCTGAAGGCTACACGGCGCAGAAGTGGTTCTTCCGCGACGGCCCAACCGATGGCCGCGAGGGGATCGCGCGCAATATCGCGCTGGTGCGGAACGTCCGCGAGGCGGCGGGGCCGGAGACCGACATCATGCTCGATGCGTGGAGCAGTTGGGATGTGCCGTACACGGTGATGATGTCCGAGCGGCTGGCCGAGTTCAACCCGCGCTGGATCGAGGAGCCGGTGCTGGCCGACAAGATCGACTCCTGCGCCGAGATCCGCCGACGCTCGAAGGTGCCGATCGCGACCGGTGAGCATGAGTACACCCGCTGGGGGATCAAGGGGCTGCTCGACGCGAAGGCGGCCGACGTGATCCAGGCGGACATCTACTGGGCGGGCGGGATCAGCGAGACGCTGAAGATCGCGGCCCTCTGCTCCGCCTATGACGTGCAATTGATTCCACACGGGCATTCGACGCTGACCAACGCCCATTTCATCGCCGCGCAGTCGCCGACCCTCTGCCCGATCCTGGAGTATCTGGTGAAGTGGAACCAGATCCACCAGTATTTCCTGCTGAATCCGCTGGAGCCGGTCAACGGCACGATCACGATGCCGACGCGACCGGGGATGGGCCTCGAACTCGACCCGGCGAAGATCGAGCGCGAGCAGGAGTTGCGCTGGTAGGCGTTGCCCTGGGCGCTCCGATTCTCGCGTCGAATCGGAGCGCCCGGAAGTCGATGCGAATATACATTAACTGATTCTGTGTTTCGTCGGCGGTGCATAGGTTCACCGCTACCCGGGCCTCACGATTCAGAAACTTCTCTGCCTTTTACGGCTGTACGATGCCTGATGTTGTCATGGAGCACGACGAGAAGTTGCCGATAATCTTCTTGTCGGCCAGCTTCTCAGCGCCAGCGTAGCAGATATGCTTCAGCCCGCGCTTTCGGTCTTTGATAGTCTTGAGCGGATCGGTGAGTGGATCGGTACACGATCGATCTTGATCGGGGCAGCTGAAAGTGTGCATGCGGAGTTATTCACTAGCCCCAGCGTCCTCTTGTTGCTCACCACGCCTCTCCTGGAGTATTCGCCTCTGAACGCCCGATGGTCGGAGCAAGGTCGGTCGTGCTGTAAGACTGATCTGATCTTTTTGTATCCACATTGTCAGCTACAGTGAAACGCTTTTTTCCACGTAGGGGAACTATTTTCTCCGTTGAAGCGTCATTATTGGCACAGGTTAACCCGTTATTCAATGGCGAATCGTGTAGGAAGTGATGGTCATCAGCAGCGCGGTAACTGGTCCGACCTTTCCTGCCGATCTTGGTCTTACCGATAAGCCGATGCGATGCTTGACAGTGTATCGGGGGAATCGGTATAGTGGGCAGTACAACACAGCCAATGCGTTGTTCCCGCGTGATGCTTAGCATCGGTCGCTAATCAAAGCTTTCCCTGCACGCTGCTGTGCAACAGTCTCGATGAACGGTGCCGGTTCGGGACGTGTGGCTCTGCGTCGAGCCTGGCGGTGGTCTTAGCCAATCGGGCAGTGATGGGTGGCCTTGTCCGGCTATCGGGGTCGGATGAAGAAAAGTGGGGGGGCTGGGCATGAGCACGAGTGCGGATCACGAGCAGAATCCAGCACGGCGCGATCCTTTGAGCCGTCGGCAATTCCTGCGGCGTATCGGGCTGGCGGGCGCGGGCC
>DATCMP010000876.1:0-7253 GCA_036563365.1 Thermomicrobiales bacterium | reverse complement strand
CACGGCAGGCGCTGGCGCAGCGCGACATGGGCATCGAGATCTTCGGACAGCAGGCATTCCTCCATCCACTTAAGGCGATAGGGGCGCAGTGCTTCCGCCAGTCGCACCGTGTACTCGACATCGAACGCCATCCAGCAGTCGAGCATCAATTCGGCGTCGTCGCCGATCCGCTCACGCGCGGCGGCAACAAACTCGGCGTTGCGCTTGATCCCATCCAGGCCGTCGGCGGGGCCATAGGGACAGGCGAGCTTAAAGGCCCGGAAGCCGAGTTCTTGGTACCAATCGACATCATTGCCGGTCGCGTAGCAGAACATCTTGTCGCGCGCCGGACCGCCGAGCAGCTGATAGACCGGCTGACCGAGCAGCTTGCCGCGTAGATCCCACAAGGCCAGATCGACCGCGCTGATCGCGTAGGAGGCCAGCCCGACCGACCCATACGGCTTGGTCAGGCGGAACATCATGTCGGCCAGACGCTCGATCGCCAGGCAATCCTCGCCGAGCAGTTGCGGCGCAAGATGATCTTCGATGATCGCCGCCGTCACCCGACCATTCGTCGTCATCCCCAAGCCCCAGGTGCCGTCCTCGGCGGTGACCTTGCACCAGACCTGCTCCCAATTCGGCAACCAGAGGCTGCGGTGTCGCTTCACCTTGGGGTAACGCGACATCGGGTTCGCGACCTCTGCATCGTTCGCCCACGGATCGCGGCGCGATGGTGTCTTCAACTCATGCGGCGGCGGGGTCATCCGCAGCACCTCGATCGCCTTGATCTTCACCGCACATCCTCCTTCAATAGCGTTGAAAAGCGTTGAAAAGCGTTGAAACGTGCGAAGAGCGCCTTACCGCGCCCCGTCGTAGAGCGAGGCGATCGTCACCGCGGCACCATCGAGCGCAACGGATCGATAGGCGGCATCGAGGATCTCCACCGCGCGCCAGCCCGTTTCGCCGGGCGAACCGTTCGGGGCGGTGCCGTTGATCAGATCGACGAGGTTGCGCGCGGTGGAGAAACGCGCTTCGAGCTGTTGCTCTGGTGGCCCGAGACGTTCCTCGTCGGCACCTTCGCGACGAATACGCAGCGTCCCATTGGTGACGTCCAGATCGATCCCGCCCTGCTCACAATGGATCTGCAAGGCGACCTTGGCGACGTAGCTGTTGCCGGTGCCGCCGACCGTCCCCAACGCCCCGCCCTCGAACTCGACGATCATCGCGTCGATTAGGTCGAGCGGCAGGCCGTGGTTCCGCATCCGCGCCTGCACCCGCTCGGCACGCAGCCCGGTCACAAACGTCAGCAAGCCCAAGGGGTGCGTCAGTTGCAGATGTCCCTGCCCACCGCCCGACAGTACCGGATCGCTATAGACGGCACCGGGGCCATTGACCGGCGGCTTCCCGATCGCGCGCTCAGGATCGTCATCGGCCCGCAGCAACTCGATGATCCGCGAACTCATCGTGCAGTTGATGTACTGCACCGCGCCGAGCAAGCCCGACGCCAACACTTCGCGGACACGCAACGCCTGCGGCTGCAAGTTGTACGGGTAGCCGACCAACAGTTCGCAGCCGCGCGCCTGTGCTAGTTGGACCAGTTCGCGCGCCTCGCTCGCGTGGAGGGTCAGTGGCTTCTCCACCATCACATGCAGGCCGCGATCGAGGCAATCGCGCGCGATGGCGAAGTGTGTTGCATGCGGGGTGGCGACGATCACCCCATCGAGCGTTTCCCGTTCGAGCATCACCCGGTAATCGTCGTAGCTCTGGGCCACCCCGTAAGCTTCGGCGGCAGCTGCCAACCGTTGCGGATCGCGATCGGCGATCGCTACCACCGCCGCCGCCGGGTAGTCGAGTAGACCGGGGAGGTGGGTATACGTCGCCCACCAGCCGGTGCCGATCACCGCTACGCGTGCGCGGCCGATCATCGTGCGCTCCTCCTTTTATTGCAGTCCTGCCGAGCGTATCCCATGACATTTTCGCCACTCTGCACAGGCACGCATCCGTTTGTCAAGGCGGCCGACACAGTCAGGTGAGCACAAGGGCAATGACCAGATAGAGGCGGGGCGTTACCTCCGAAAGGGTGATACCGATACTCGCGTTCATCAGCAGGTTCATCGACATCAAAGTAGAAATCGCGAAAAATCCACTAGGCGGCATATACTGCCGCCGTCCAACAGGATGAATAGCAGCGTGTCGGTACGCCATGCGGGAGGGGATAGACGATGCGATTCGGCGTTTCGGGCGAGCTGATACCCAGGAACATGGACGACGTGACCCCGGCGTTGGCCGAGCGGGTGAAGGCGCTCGGCTTCACGGGGATCTTCAGCCGCTTCGGCGACAACGATCCGCACACGACGACCGAAGAGCAGTGCCGTCGAGTGCGCGCCATCCTGGACGATGCCGGGCTAACGATGTACCAATGCACCGGCTACTGGCAATGCTTGATCGATCCCGATGAAGCGGGTCGACGCGCGGCGGTGCGGACGCTCCAGGCGGCGCTGAAGGTCGCGGCGTGGCTTGGTGCGCGGGGGATCGACACCGGGCCGGGCAGTCTGAGCCCACGCGGGCCGTGGTTCCCACATCCGGGCAACTGGTCGCCCGAAGCACGCGAACGCCTGATCATATCCTTACGCGAATGCGCCCCGGTCGCCGAAGCATGCGGCGTTTTCCTCAGTATGGAAGGTCACCAGCTCGTCGTCCTCGATTCGGCGGAGACGATGCGCGAGGTCCTCGACGCGGTGAGTTCGCCCTGGGTCCGCTGCGACTTCGATCCGGTCAACTGGATCACCTTGCAGACGGTCTACGAGACCGGCCCGGCGATCACGCGGATGGTCGAAACGCTCGGCAAGCATATCGTCAGCGGGCACGCGAAAGATGTCGCGATTCAGGACCGCCTGGTCGTCCATATCGACAATATCGCCGCCGGGACGGGCATCCTCGATTACCCGACCTTCCTGCGGCTGATGGAGGATTTGAACCCCGAGTACCCCGTGATCGTCGAAGCGGCGGCGATCGAGGAGTTGCCCGCGGTCAGCGCATTCCTGCACCGCACCGCGCAAGAATGCGGGATCGCCGTCTATTGATCTACGGCTCCATAAATTTCATCCGTCAGTTGAAAGGGAGACAACGTGGTTGAGCCTACACGGGTGGCGATCGTGACCGGCGGCGGGCGAGGGATCGGTCTCGCCTCGGCGCTGCGGCTGGCTGCGGCCGGTCGCGATATCGTCATCGCGGACAATGGTGAGCACGGACAGGCGGCGGCGGATCAAGTTGTGGCGCTCGGGCACAAGGCGACGTTCATCCGCACCGATGTCGCCGACCCGGCGGCGGTCCGCGCCCTCGCTACCGAGACGCTACGGCGCTTCGGGCGGATCGATATCCTGGTCAATTGCGCCGGGGTGTTGGGGCGTGAGGAAGGGTTTTTGGAGCGCGAGGACGCGGAGTGGCACCGCGTCCTGAATATCAACCTCCACGGGGTTTACCACGCCTGCCAAGCGGTCTTACCGGCGATGCTGGCGCAAGGCTGGGGCCGGATCGTCACGATTAGCTCGGGGGCGCGACGTGGCGCACCGCAACTGGTCCCCTACGCCACCTCCAAGGGGGCGGTCGTCGCCCTGATGCGCTCGATCGCGAACGGCTATGCCGCGCAAGGGGTCTTGGCGAACTGCGTCGAGCCCGGGCGCGCGCTGACCGAGATGGTCGTACCCCGCTTTTCGGCGGAATTCCTGGCGAATCCACCGGGGGTGCCGATCGGTCGCTACTCCGAAGCAGACGAGGTGGCGGTGGTGGTCAACTATCTCTGCTCCGAGGAGAACACCTATACCGTCGGGGCCGTCTGGCGGGTCGCCGGTGCCGCCGGCTGATCACGCGTGATCGGCTGCCTACGCTCACCGGCGAGGCAGCCTTGTTATACTAGGGCTGCCTCGCCCGCGATCAGGGCGGTGTTTCAGCCGAGAATAACATGGTCGGAAAGGACAGCGGATGGTAGCAGCGCCCGGACGGCGTAAGACCGGTGACCTGATCATCGTCGATGCCGATATCCATGTGAACGATACCCCGGAAGCCCTCGCGCCCTACATGACCCAGCCGTGGCGAAAATCGTTGGAGGCGATGGGCGGGGGGGGGTCCTACCTCAACGTACCCGGCTTCGCCCCGGCGTTGAAGCTCGATCCGCCGATCCCCGGCGGCCACCCGTCGCGCTCGGTCCATACCGTAGCGGAGATGCGCCAGGGGCTCGATGATCTCGGGATCGACCTAGGAATTCTCTTCCCGGACAATCTGCTCCTCTTCGCGGTCCTCCCGAATATCGAATACGCCACCGAACTCTCGCACGCCTATAATCGCTGGTTAGTCGAGGAGTGGCTGCGCGGCGACAACGGTCTTTACGGCGCGATCATCGCCTGCCCGCAGAACCCGCTCGACTCGGCTAAGGAGATCGCCCGTTACGCCAAGGAAGAGAGGGTTGTCGCGGTCTATCTGCCGACCGCCGGTGTCCACCCGCTCTGGGGTGACCGCAAGTATGACCCGATCCTGGCGGCGGCGGAAGCGGCGAACCTCCCGGTGATGCTGCACAGCGTCACGGTGGTGACGCCGCAGTTCCCCTATCAGCTCGACCAGTTCGAGAACCACTGGGCGCGGCAGATGCTCTCGCACGCCTTTGCGATGCAGGCGAATCTGGTCAGCCTGATGCACACCGGCGTCCCGGCCCGCTTCCCGAAGTTGCGGATCGGCTTCACCGAGGCGGGCGTTTCCTGGGTGCCGTACTGGGTCTGGCGGATGGACAAGTATTACAACGAATACCGCCGGATGGTCCCGTTCCTGGAGAAGCGCCCGAGCGAATACGTCCGCGAGCGGATGTGGTTCGCCACACAGCCGATCGAGGAACCGGATAACCCGCAGGACATGGTCGCGACGATCAAGCTCTACGACCCGGATGGCAGCCGCACCCTCTACGCCTCCGACTGGCCGCACCACGACTTCGATCATCCCAGGGGCCTGCTCAAGCTGCCGATGTCGCCCGAGATGAAGCGCAACATCATGGGCCAGAGCGCCCTGGAGCTTTTCGGTATCACGGCACCGGTACGACAGCAGTAGTCAGTAGTCAGTAGTCAGTCGCTAGTAGCCAGTGTGGTATTGCGGACCGTTGCCTGTTAAGCGAGCCAAGAGACTCTCCCAACGAGAAACTGGCTACTGACTACTGACTACTGACTACCCTACAAACGGAGTGAGTAATCGCAATGGCCGAGCATATCGTCGGCCCGGTGGCGGAATTGCCGCCGGGTTCGCATCGTGTCGTCAAGGTGAGGAACCTGGAGATCGGGGTCTTCAATGTCGGCGGGGAGTTTTATGCCCTGCCGAATATCTGCACCCATCAGTTCGGGCCGCTCTGCGCGGGGACGGTCAACGGCACCACCGCCTGCGATGCCACCACCGAGTGGCGCTTCGCCTGGGTGCGTGAGGGCGAGATCCTGACCTGCCCCTGGCACGGGATGGAGTTCGACATCACCACCGGGCGCTGTCTGGCGAATCCGAAGGTGCGCGTACGCCAGTACCCGATCGCCGTCGAGGACGGCGTCGTGAAGCTGACCCTGTGAGTCGATCAGGTGCCACGAGCGGGGCAGACGACTGGTTCGTCCGCCCCGCTCGCCCCGCTGATTACACCGCCGCTTGTGCCATCGTCGCGGCAAGCGCGCTCGACAGGCCCCCACTGCTCACGAACGAGGCGGTATTCAGCGAAGCCGCAGCTACCGGCGGCGTCTACGTTGCGGCCGCCGCCGCAAACGTGATCGGTCTCCTCGGCGCGCAGCCGATCGCCTATGATGGTGAAAAGCCGTACACCCTCTGGATCGAGGTGGTCGCGGTGCATCGGTCGTGGCGGCGACAGGGGATCGGCAGCGCCCTCTATCGCGCCCTCGGGCAGTGGGCGGAGCGGGTAGGGATCCAGGGCGCCCTCACCGCATACCCAAATAATCCAGCCGTCAATGGACTCCACGAGCAGGTCGGCTTCGTCAGCCATCGCGACGATCTGCTCCTATGGCGCTTCGATAGCCGCCCCTCCCGAAGCGCCACCAGGTAATTGACACGATATTCACGACCGAGCATTCACAACAGCGCGGTGACACCAACGTTCGAGGAAAGCGTTGGTAAAGAGCAGGCTATCTGCCGATAGGCAGCAGGCTGATGATCACGCCCGGCTAGCGTCACCCCGCAAGCATTGGTACCATATCGCCCTATGAAGATCGACCGCGCCACCATCTCGCCAGCCCCCCCTGCCACCGCGCCCTCGGCAGCGCCGCCAGAACACGCCATCACCGATACAATGTCGGACCAACAGCCGGTTGAAACGACCCGACCAGGAGTGCCACAAGCAGCACGAGGGGCAAGCCTTCGCTTCGGCGTGCCGTTGCTCCTCGCCGCGCTCCTGGCGCTGGCGGCGCTCTGGCCCCGCGCGCCGTTCGCGCTCGATGTCGGCTTCCCGGGCGATCAGCTTTTCCTCGGTAATGCCCACGGCGATGAGCGGCTCGCCGAATACACCTACCGCTGGACCGGCAGAGGTGACGCGCCAACGACCGTCACCATTCCAGGATGGGGGGCGATCGGGCGGGCACAGGTGACGATTCGGGCGCAAGCGTTGCAGGAGGTCGCGCCGCGCGAAGTGCGTCTCCTTGTCTCCGGGCAACAAGTCGGCGCGGTGCAAGTGACCGGCACGATGGCGGAAGCAACCAGCACGATCACCATCCCGCCCGGCAGCACAGGCGGCGACCTGACCCTGGCGCTCGATGTGCCGACGAGTAAGGTCACGCGCGATAACCGCAGTCTCGGGATCAAGCTCGACACGATCCGCCTGACACCCCTTGAACGAGATGCCGGATCATTCTGGCGCGGGCTCTGGCCGCACTGGTTCGGCGCGTTGGCGCTCGTCGCGGCACTCCTGCTGCTGATTGGCGGCGCGGGGGGGCGATTCGCAACGAGTGGCCGTTATGCCGCCGCGCTCGTCGTGCCGCTGGCGCTTGCGGTGGCGTTGCCGTGGTCCCTGGCCCTGCTCCCAGCCGCAGTCTGGGCGAGCATAGCCGCGCTCGCGGCGCGCTGGCGTGTGCGCCTGCTCGACTGGCTGGCGACAGTTTGGGCGGCGATCGATCGCCCGCGCGTCGCCGCCTGGATCATGGCGGGTGGCATCGCTCTCTATGTCGTGATCGTGCTCCCACATCTACTGGCCGTACCGTGGATCAATCACGCCGACTACGCCGATAATGCGGTCGTCGCCCGCAATCTCG